>JBFLZD010000007.1 GCA_040756435.1 Spirochaetota bacterium
TGACGGGGATGCGTTTATACGACAGCACATAGTTTATGAAATTTATAATGAAGGTATGCAGCGGTAATTTATACAGAGGTGCATAGTGTTTGAAAAGTTCTAGATGTTCAGAGGCAATACAGGTGGTTGTTTCTATATTCATATGTTCCCTCCAAAGTATATGTATCGTATGTATCGCAACACTATCACAACTGGAACAAATTGCAACTACAAATTGTTTATGTTAAAAAATATAAAACAATGATCACAGGATATCTACAAGCAAATAGAATTGTATATCCAAGTTAATCAACAGTGTACAGGATTTTGTGGAAAAATAGGATGATAAAAAAGCATTTTTCTTTGTTACTTTCTTTTATTACCCCTTGAACAAAAGAAAGTGGATAATTAAAAGTTTTACTAGAAAGAGATAATTTTTATTTGGAAAAATATTGATAAATACATTTAGTGGTGTTTACATAGATACTAACATATATGGATAACAAAACTGTGAAGAAAGCATTTGGAAAATTTATCCATGAGTGTGAAAATATATTAAAGCAGAAGCCAAAATTAGATACCATTAACTGGATCTATTTTGTGGGAAAGCATTTAAATGGATGGCTAAAAAAGTTTATAAAAGAGCACACCACGATACACCCTTCGATGCACACAGAGAAAATGATTATACTATTTTTGACTGCAGAAAATTCTTATTTTATGTGAAACACTACAATAGGATAGAAAACTTTCTATGCAGTTTTATAGGGTTAAATAAATGTTTCATTTAAAATTTGAACTTTCACAGCAAAAATATTACCACACAAAATATTTATTTGATTTAATAGCCATACTATGCTATTATTGTAATTTGAAATTAATTGGAGGTGTGTATGGGATTGATAGAAGTCAATGATATTAACTTCAACTCTGAGGTACTTGAGTATGGAGGTAGGGTCCTTGTAGATTTCTGGGCACCCTGGTGTGGCCCTTGCCGTATGCAAACACCAATACTTGAAAAACTGTCACAGGATCCAGAAATAAAAACAAAAATAGTTAAAGTAAACACCGACAATAACCCTGAAACGGCGCAGCGCTTTGGTATCTCTTCAATTCCCACACTTATTCTTTTTGAAAACGGCAAAGAGATAGACCGCATGATAGGTGTGCAGCCCGAAACGGTGTTAAAGAAAAAGCTTTCTTAAAAAAACAATGCGTGCAGTCATACAACGGGTAACACAAGCAAAAGTTGAAGTTGAGGGGAATATCATTGCATCTATAAATAAAGGACTGTGTGTTCTTGTTGGTTTTACTGCCACTGACACTGACAAAGATTTACAGTATATTTGCCAAAAAATTATTGGCCTACGTATTTTTGATGATAACAATGCATTCATGAACCTTTCAGTAGCTGATGTTAAAGGTGAGATTCTTTTAGTTCCGCAATTTACGTTGTATGGCGATGCACGCAAAGGTAAAAGGCCCTCATTTTCTGACGCCATGAAGCCTGAAGATGCTTTCAAATTTTTTGACACATTTGTTTCATTATGCAAACAGCATTATCCCAAAGTTCAGCAGGGGAAATTTCAAGCCTACATGCAGGTATCCCTTATTAATGATGGCCCTGTTACTATACTATTAGATAGTTCAAAATTATTTTAAATATATGTCCTGATTATTGTTTTTAATTATTTCCAACTGACGAACAATTTCTTTCAAGTCACCATTATCAGGATTTTCGCTTTGAACTTTTTTTACACCCGCAATAACCTTATCCAACCTGAAGCGCTCTTTTGTATATGAGCTATCAACCATCAATGCTTTTGAATAATACCTATATGCATCTGCAAACTTCAATAAATGAAAATTCACAATTGCCATATTGGATAGTGCCTTAACATAGTAAGGATCTATTGCAAGGGCTATTGTGAGCATACGGTATGCTTCCTGATATTTTTTCATGTTCATGCATGCAACAGCACAATTATTGTATAACAATTTATTGGTTGGATCGTGCTGCAGTGCCAGCATAAAATATTCATAGGCCTTTTCATAATTACCACATTCCAGGTAAAGCAGTCCCTTGCTATTAAGCTGAACTGCTTCTTCTATACGCTGTGCGATAGTTACTGATGTAATAAGACACACTATTGCAGTAATTATAAAGCTATACAGCAATCGCTTCAATGTATACCTCTTGGCAATGATCTTCTAATATTGTATTACCTATTTATGTTAATTCATATCACACTCAGAGCAAGTGTATAGCACTGCCCTTAAAAATTACAACAACTTTTGCTCCTTTTTTAATATTCATTGCCATCAATGAACGCTTGGTTATCACAGATTGTACTATTTCACCTATATCAATGTTCACTCTATACAAACCTTTCATCTCGGTAACATCTACAACAATGCCTCTGAACTGATTGGTTGCACTGCTGTGCAGAAGCTGTCTGGAGATGATTATATCCTCAGCCCTGAGTATTGCATACTGGGAAAAATTGCGGTAACTATCGCCCAAAAAAAATGCAATGCCGTTATCCGTCACAAAATATGCCCCGTCTTTTTTGTGGATGACCCTACCTTGAAAAATATTTTTTGCCCCAACCATCTGTGCCACAAAAATATCACTGGGATAGCGGTAAACATCGGTGACCGTACCATGCTGGATGATTGCACCACTACTCATGACATACAGGTAATTGCCAAGCTGCAGTGTTTCATCAAAATCATGCGTCACATGCAGTATTGTGGGATTATATTCTTTTTTTATGTGTTTCAAAATGCCAATAAGTTCTTCTTTTGATACCGGGTCAAGAGCGGTAAATGGTTCATCAAGCAATAAAAGTTTTGGTGCTGTCACTATGGCTCGCGCAAATGCCACACGCTGTTTTTCACCACCGCTTAAGGTTGCAGGGTTTCTGTGTTGTAAATGGTCAACACCGCATAGCTCCATAACTTCATTAACCTTTTTCGTTACTACCCTGGTTTGACACTTCCTCATGCGCAAACCAAACGCAATATTTTCAAAAACCGTCATGTGGCCAAACAACGCCGGTTCCTGATACACAATGGAAAAGCCACGTGTTTCAGGTGGAATATGCGTTATATCTTCAGTATCACTATAGATAGTACCATTATGGGGTGCAATAATCCCTGCAATGATGGACAACAGTAGCGTCTTCCCTGATCCCGAAGAGCCCATTATCATGGCATGCGCTCCGTCATGAAATTGCAATGATGGAATTTTCAGTGAAAATTGTTTACTGTGCCATTGTATGTTATGCAGTGTAAGCATGTTTTTCCCTATATGCCAGTAAACTCCGTATAAGAACAAAAAACACTATGCAAAAAACTATGAGCACAGCTGCAATTGGTCGTGAACCTTCAAGCCCGTAAGCTGAATATCTATCATACAGCAGGACAGGGGCAATCATGGGGTGGTAGGCAATAATCATAACAGCGCCAAACTCGCTTATGCCCCGCCCCCACATCATAAGACTACCAGTCACAATGGCCCTGACTGAAAGTGGCAGTATAACATGGACAAAGCACTGTGCCTGTGAAGCACCTAATGTTCTTGCCACATTTATAAGACGCCTGTCAATTGAAGCAAAACCATTTTGCACAGCATTAATAAAATACGGTATTGAAACAAAAGCCATGGCTATGACAATGCCTGTTTTGCTGCCAACAAATGATATGTTGAATGACTTAAATAATTGTGATAGATAGCCACTTCCAAATACAAAGAGCAATGCTATTCCGCTTGCTGTATGGGGAATGATCATGGGTATATCAAATAGTGTGATAATGAAGCGCTTTAATGGAAAGTGAGTAAAGGTAAAGAGATAGGCAAGGGGTATGCCAAAAACTACTGCTATCAGTGTGGCATAGAATGCACATTCAAAAGTTAACAGTAGTGATTGCACTACCTCCTTATCAAAAAGCATTTCTATAACTTCACGTATTGATACTGACAGCACCATTGAAGCAATGGGCACCACAACAAGAAATGCTACCACAAACGATAGCACACCAACTATAGTATAAAACACTATATTCTTCTTATTTACGTTTATCACCTGCAATCACCTTCTTAAGTTCCACCGATAATTGTTCATGGTTATTGCTATACGGTTCTATAAATGTAAATCCGTACTCCTGTATTAATTGTTGCCCTTCTTTGCTAAAAAGAAACGACATAAAGGCAATAGCACCTTTTACATTGTTTGCTGTAACTGGAATGGATACACCATAGGTGATAGTGCTGCCACAAAACGTATACTGCTTCTTTGTGTCTGACAGCGCAATACAGGTTTTCCTGTATAACTGCTCGTATGTATGATTGCCTAAATTGATATGCTCATCCAGTGTTATATAGGGGAAATTTTGTTCTACCGCAACTGATTTATATATCCACATTGCATCACAGGCTCCTGTTTCAAGCAATGCAATGCAATCAATTTCTTTTGGGCGCATATATTCTATAGGTGCACGTGCAGCAAAGATCTTTTCTAACTTTGAGTTATTATAAAATTGTGATGCTAATTTCCATACCAAAAGGGTCCTGTACCCACAGGGGTCACGCAAGGGGTCAGAGCGTGTACAGGTAATATTATACGTTGTAAGTGCATCTATCCAGTTAGCTGCAATAGCCTTGGCGTATTGACTCTTTTTATTATATGCTAGCACCATTTCATTCCCTGCAAATGCAATCCAGTATGGACAATATTGTTTGAGCATACTATCAAAAAGCTCAACATCTGCTAGTGCAATCACATCACACGGTTTGTGTAAATCGGTTAATTTTCGTGCTGCATCAACACTGCCTGAAGCCTCAAGAAGTACTGTATAATTATGCCGTTTTTCAAATTCCACTTTGCATTCTTTAAACAGTGCCGATAGGCTGCCGGCATGAAACACGGCAATAGTTTCTTTTTTTGTATCAGCACACTCCATCAACACACATAAAAGAATAATTGCTATTATTTTTTTCATTTTTACTAATTATCTTAAAAAACCATTTAAATTGAGAGTAATATTAGCATGACTCCAATTAATTTTACTTATTTGCATATTGCAACATTAAAAATTTTCCTATCAGAGAATTTTGAAATTGTATTTTCCATCAAAGCAAACCCCAAAGGGGTGACATTATTATAAGTATAGGCACCTTTTATTTTAGATATTTACCTATAATTTTAGGGGCTATTTAGTGGCAAGTTTCACCAATTCTGGGGGTGGTCCCCAATAAAATTGACAACAATGGATGCCTTCTTCAAGATAAAATGAAAATGTGTAGCCACTAAAGCGATAGTTATCGGTATTATCTTCACTGTCTAACGCAGCAAGATAATCATAAAGATAATTCTCAACACAATAGGCTATAACCTTAGCCAGTGACATCTTGCAAACTTTGCGCACATCCATCACAAACTCATACTCATTCTCATACAAATACAGATGTACGCGTTTCCAGGCTTGATATCGCTTTCTATACTGCAACCGTTTATAGCTTTTCACCGGGATATGTTTATACGAAAGCACATAGTTTATGAAATTAATAATAAACGTATGAAGCGATAGTTTGTGCATAGCAGCATATGATTGAAAAAGCTCTAAGTGTTCATAGGCAATACAGGTGGTGGTTTCTATATTCATATATTTCCTCCAAAGTATATGTATAATGCTATAATACTACTATCGGAAAAAATTTCAATTACAAATTGAATATCTCAAAAAAACAACTGAGCGGTGTAGAAAACCGCATAGTGCATAGCAAATATAATCGTATGAAATATTAAGAAAAATGCTTCTTTTGGAGATGCACTAACCACAAGCACCATAGAGCCAACTCCATCTAATCTCAAAGAGTGGATAACATTACTGTCCACAACGACCACAACACCACAAAGCTAACAACCCCCAGAGGGGGTGACATTATTGTATAGTGTTTCACACAAAATAAGAATTTTAACATTCAAAAAATTTTTTATCTTGAATAATTTACTATACTATTAATTATGTCATCCATATATTTTTTATATAATGTAGTAGACATACATTGCACTACATATAATAGCAATGTAGTTGAACACAGATACAATCTAAAAAAATAACGTAATACACAACATGGACTTATTGCAAAAACTTAACGAAGAACAATATAAGGCAGTAACGCATATCGAAGGCCCGCTTTTGATACTGGCTGGTGCCAGTTCAGGTAAAACTCGTGTTATTACCTACAGGATTTCCCATCTTATAAAGAATGCAGGCGTTCCACCTTTTTCCATTGTTGCGGTAACATTTACCAATAAGGCAGCGGAAGAGATGCAAAACCGTATAAAAGCTCTCATTGGTCCTATTGGTGAAAGCGTCATGATAAAAACATTTCATTCTCTGGCAGTGTATATACTGCGTCGACATGGCGAGGCTATAGGCATCCCTTCAAATTTTACCATCTATGATGACCACGATCAGGAATCGGTTATTAAAGATATCCTGCGCACTATGAACATTGATCCCAAAGCAGTAAAACCGTCAATGATTGTAGAAAAAATATCACGCATAAAAGAAAGTAATCACTACATTGAAGGCGGTGATATTACACCGCTTTTGCCAAAATTTCATTCATTTAATTTCCCTGAAATTTTTACACAGTACCATGAAAAACTGAAAACCGCAAATGCCCTTGATTTCAGTGATCTTCTTGTGCGCACTGTACAGCTTTTGCGCAATAAAGATGTGTTACTTAAGCTACAATCGCGGTGGAAATATTTTATGATTGATGAATATCAGGATACCAATATCGCGCAATACTTAATTGCAAAATACTTATCGTCAGCCACCAAAAATATATGTGTTGTTGGTGATGACGATCAGTCCATCTATACATGGCGTGGTGCTGATATCCGCAATATATTGAACTTTGAAAAAGATTATCCCAATGCAACCGTGATTACCTTACACAGGAACTATCGCTCAACCGAACCAATCCTTAAAGCAGCATGGCACGTCATTAAAAATAATTACAAACGAAAAGACAAAAAGCTCACATCACATCGTGGTGATGGCGAACCAATCATTGTGTGTACAACCAACAATGAATATGGCGAAGCAGAATACGTTATTAATACCATTGTTAGCCTTAAACATAAAGAAGGGTATACCAACAGGGACTTTGCAATATTTTACCGCACCAATGCACAATCACGCATCTTTGAGGAACATCTGCGTAAAGAAAACATTCCATACGTAGTTATTGGTAGTGTTAAATTCTATGAACGCAAAGAGATAAAAGACATTATTGCTTACATGCGATTCATTGCAAATCAGCATGATACCGTTTCGCTCTTAAGGATTATCAATACCCCTGCACGCGGCATTGGTGCGTCAACTATCGAAAAAATCCGTGATGCTGCGTATGTACATGCAGTAAGCGAATGGGACATCATTGCTAATAGTGAAGCCTATGCATATAAACTATCGCCTGCTCTCAATGTATTTAAAGATACCATGCAGAAATTAATTGATAAAACCAGAGAAACTCCACAGCATTATAAGCTTTCTGATGTATGTATCAGCATTTTGCATGACACACAGTACTATAAAAGCCTTGAAGCTGAAAATAGCATTGAATCACGGGGAAGGCTTGAAAATATTGATGCATTTGTGAACAGTATTTTTGAATACGAACATCTGCACCCACAGGCTACCCTTGATGAATTTTTGCAGGACATTTCGTTATTAACTCCCGCTGATGAAACAAATGGCACTGTGCAGGATGCCGTTACTCTTATGACTGTGCACAATGCAAAAGGGCTGGAATTTCCCGTTGTATTTTTAACCGGCATGGAAGAAGGGTTATTCCCTCATGCCAATTCCAGCGATACAGAAGAAGGCATTGAGGAAGAAAGGCGGCTTTGCTATGTGGGCATGACAAGGGCAAAGGACAGGCTCTTTTTGACAGGTGCGGAGATAAGAAGAAGCTGGGGTACTATCCAATATAAAGAAGCATCACGGTTTTTAAGTGAGTTGCCATCCCAATTATGCGAATTTAAGAATTATAATTCATCGTATGATTCATGGGATGCCCCCAGATCTTCTTCATTTGATAAATTCATTTCTGGATCTGGAAACAACAGTAGAAACATCCAGAATGAAATAACCGATTCGCGGTTTAAAGTCCATCAAAGAGTTAAGCACCCTTCATTTGGCATTGGGATTATAACAACAATACAGGGGAAAGGAGATAATGTTAAGCTAACCATACAATTTTTAAATGGGTTCACGAAAACATTTCTTGAACGCTACACACCTTTAGAACCTGTGTCATAATTTTTTACTTGACAATGTTTACTAAAAATTGCTTTATTAAATCACTTATAATTAATTACAAAAAAACATTAAGGCGTTAATTATGGAAAAAACGCATCGGGTTTCATCAACGATTCTGAATAATATTCCCGTTCTTATTTTAGAAGGAGATATCACATCTGAGGCGGATAGTGATATTATGAATGCCTATAGGGAACTAAAAGAAAAACATTCTCCTTTTTATCTTATAGTTGACTTTAACAAAACAAAATATATTAATTCTGCAGGCATTGCAACGTTAATTAACATCATTCAAGATTTAGGTGATTTCGGCGGCAAGGTAGTCTTTACCGGTCTGTCACAGCATTTCCACAAAGTGATGGATATAGTTGGCATAACCGATTTTGTAAACATTTATAAGACCAACGAAGAAGCCTTGAAAAATATAGAGACTAAGGCTTAATATTATATAATTTGTAATTTTTTGAGCAATTTCTTTGTTGGCTTTCCTTCATTGTCCCAGCCTCTGAGTTTATAGTATTTTTTAAGCATCCTGTTAAATGGAACCGTATACCCTTTTTTGCCAAACATCAACGGTTCTTTTGTAAATCGTGCAGGCAATGAGTCATCTTTTGCTTTCAACCCTTCCCGTATATTAAACATGCGTTCCAGAGTATATCCTCGTTCACCAACAAGATAGTACCTGCCAAAATCCATCTTCATGCCAGTTGCCAGTTCAATTGCCTTAGTATGAGGTAGTAATGGCACATGAAAGCGCATAAGCCACTTGGGCATGGTAACAGTAAGGTCTATTAGTATCCATGTATGAGTAAGAATAAACTGTAACAGTGAAAAAAGCCATTTCCTGCCAGGAACTTTATATGCAATATTCGGCACAAATGTCCATGAAGTAAAAAGACAATTGCCACCTGCACTCACTGCAGCAAGCAAATTCTGGTCAAGAATGGTCCATGAAGGTTTTGAGCGATAGTGATGGGGATTGAGTGTCACCGGACCAGTTACCTCAAAATAGATCATGTACCCACCATCCAGATGACAGGCACCACGCGATGCAGTGGCATACCCCAACCCATGCCCAATAGAAGCGCGCGGCTCATAGGCAGCCAGTTCTAATCCTTTGACATGCGGGGCATAATCTTCCGCATTAAATTTCTTTGCCAGGTACCTCACCCCCTGGGAAAGCTCCTGTCCTATTCCACGCTTATAGGCAATATCTTCTATCAGCTGTGATATATTTTCCTTTTTACCAAATTCAATGCCACATTTCCATACCCCACGTTCATTGAGCTCTGCTGCAAATCCAAAAAGTGTCCCGGTAGTAATAGCATCAAGCCCCAAAAGGTCAAGCTGATAGTTCCATGTAATGATGGCATCCAGGTCATCAATAAGCATATTGGATCCAAGCAGTGACAGGATTTCATACTCAGGACCTTTAACTTCTTTACCATCAATCTCAACAACCCTGCCACAGCGGATTGGACATGATACGCAACCTGAATTTTTTACCAAAAACTCTTCAGCCAACCGTTCACCGCCAATATTCCATGCTTGTTCAAACCTTCCTTGAGAAAAGTTCTTTGTTGGCAATGCATTGTTCATGGAAAGCGCCGTTAAAAAGCCTGCTGTACCGTAGCGCGGAGCAAATTCACCGGTAGCTGGATGCTTCTGTAACATGGTTATCCACTGTTTTACATGTTTTTTGAACTCATCATTATTGTGAATGGGGATCTTCTCGGAACCTCGTGCAACCATACCTTTAAGATTTTTAGAGCCCATGACTGCACCCATACCGCACCTGCCGTGGCTGCGCTCCTGGGAAACCACTGATGCAAATAAAACCTGGTTTTCACCAGCAGGTCCAATAGCCATGGTACCACCCTGCCCCATTGCCTTTTGAGCATCCTGTGTATTCATTCCCCAGATATTGCCAGCATCCCTGATATGTACAGTACCATTATCAAATTCTATATACACCGGTTTTGGCGCTTTTCCCCGAAGCACCACGCCATCAAAACCGGCACGTTTCAAATGCATGCCAAAGTTGCCACCACTGTTTGAGTGCCCAATAAGGCCGGTAAGTGGGCTTTTAGCGGATATATCATATCTGCTGCTTGATGGCGCACCGGTACCCGTCAACGGCGATGTCATAACAATTAAAATATTTTCCGGTGACAGCGCATCCGCACCAGGGCTTAACTCATCCCATAAAATCTTTGTGGCAATAAAGCGCCCACCCAAATACTTTTCCCTGTCTTCATCAGAAAGCGGATACTCTCCAACACTTCCCGTTGAAAGATTAATATCACAGATTTTTCCCATGTATCCCTTAAACTTACTTGCCATACTGAACCCCTTTTTTGTCATATTGTGGTATTGCTAAAATTTCAGGAATTTTAGCTGCAACCTGTATAAACTTGGCAAACTCACCCGCTGAAACATGAATCATATTATTCATTATTGTATCAAAGCAAAAGTCTTCAATTGCTGTAAGGCACTTTTTACCCTCACGAGTAAGCCCAACATACACCACTCGCTTATCCCGTAAAGACGTTGTACGCTCAACCAGACGTTTTGCATG
Organism: Spirochaetota bacterium; assembly: GCA_040756435.1. Classification (NCBI taxonomy): domain Bacteria; kingdom Pseudomonadati; phylum Spirochaetota; species Spirochaetota bacterium. The sequence continues at coordinate 10,901 of JBFLZD010000007.1, forward strand.
TAACCGCTGTACAATTCGTGTTGCTTTATGTAACGGAATACTCATAGTATCGGCAATGTCACTGATAGTCTTTTTCCTGCTACCATCAATCAATGTCATTGCATAGTATAACTCATAAGTAATGCCAAAATATTTTTCCTTGAAGCGCTCAAAATGATACACCGCACAAAGCACATCACGCAGCAGTGCATTAATATCCTTTTTTGTTTTTTTTATTTTCTGGCGATAGTTCATAGTAACAACCCTTTGCCACAATCATAAAAAAATACTTGCAGATTGCAAGTATTTTTTTATGACAATGCAACTGTTATTTGCTGATAGCCACTGCGTAACATTCGCATACTAAACTATTATTTGCAAAGTTTGTTATATGCTTCTTGTAACTCTTGCAGTGAATATACTCTTTTTGAATTGGGGAGTGAAGCTAAAAATATTCTTCCATATGACTTACTAACAATGCGGGGATCAAGAATTGCTATGATGCCTTTATCGGTTGATTTGCGTATGAGCCTACCAAAGCCCTGCTTTAACAGGAGAACTGCATAGGGAAGTTGATAGCTCATAAATGGGTTGCCACCTTCTTTTTGTATTTTTTCTATCTTTGCCTGCACCACAGGATTTTCCGGTGCCTCAAATGGCAGCTTCATGATAATGACTGCACGAGCCAGATCCCCTGGCAGGTCCACACCCTGCCAGAATGAATGCGTACCAAAAAGCACTGCATTTTCACATGCAATATATTCCTGTAAAGCTGTGGCTGCATTCATCATGTGCTGTGAAAAGATGGTATAGGGTACTGTATCACATAGTTTTTCATATATTTTTTGAAGCATACCATAGGAAGTAAAAAGGACAAGGCAGCGCCCCCGCACCATGGTAATAATTTCCCTGATTTTTTCAGCTGCATTATGAATGAAGGCTTCTTCTGACGGATCCACATTTTCTCTGTCAATGAACAAAACCGATTGGCTGGAAAAATCAAATGGTGATGGCAATATTACTGTTTGTACATTTGAAAGACCAACACTCTGTATAAAGTAATCAAAAGTACTGTTAACACTCAATGTTGCTGAAACAAATGCTAAATGGTCATAATATTCCACCACCTCTTTATGGATAATTGAAGCAACATCCAGTGGCTGGCCGCATATGGTAACAGCGCCCTGTCCATTTTTTTCCTTTTCCAGCCAGTAAACATAACGATCATCATCCATAAATACAATCATGCCCAGATCATTGCAAGTATTCATAATTATGCTTTTGCGGTACTCATATTCTAAGCGCATGTCTTCATCAAGTTTTTCTGCTTCAACTTTTTCAAGTACACTAATGATCTCTTCCAGGGCTTTCAGTAATGGCAGGCATTGTTTTAAAGGACTTCGTAACCTGAGTGTCTGTAAATCCTGTATCATATCATTGCAGACAGATTTGCATATCTGAATCTGTCGCAATGCATTATCAAATACTTCAATGACATCCTGATGCAGGTTGTGGGGCAACCACCGGTCTACCAGTGATGCGCCCTTTTTTCTTTGAATCATATGTTCCAGTGTTTCTTTAAGATGCTGGCTTGCTATTGTAAATCCCAATTGACCTGAGGCAATTCTTTCCAGTGAATGTGCTTCATCAAATACCACAACCTTACAATCCGGTACCAGCGACTTTGACGCAGCAATATTAGAAAAAAAGAGATAATGATTCATGACAAGGATGTGTGCCTTCTGCCATCGCTTGCGTGCTTCCATGTATGAGCAGGTGTTTTTATACCTGCATTTATTCATTGAACATAATTCCGATTCACGACAGATTATATTCCACAGTGCATCTGGCACCTGAACGTCAAAGCGTGTAAGAGTGTAATTTTTCTTTAGAAGCTTATGCAGGTTTGCTATATCGTTTGAAAATTTTTTGTCAAAACTTCCGGTATCTATTGCATGCTGCAGCCTTCGAAAGCAAGGATAATTGGCACTTCCCAGGCACAGGGCATACTCTAAGGAACTGTCGGTTACGTCTTGGAGTATTGAAGCAACCACAGGTAAATCTTTTATAATTAATTGCTGCTGCAGGGCTTTTGTTTCAGTAACTATCGCCACTTTAACATCTTCATAGAGCGCAAACAGGGCAGCAGGAAGAAGATAACCAAACGTTTTGCCTGTACCGGTTCCTGCTTCAATGACAATGTGCTTTTGGTCATACCATGACCCGGCAATAGCACTTGCCATCTGTTCCTGAATGGCACGATACTCAAAATCTTGGATATAGCCCGACAGCATGCCGCTGGTAAACACAGTATGTATGATAGAATGAATATCCATAGATAGCTATATATATTTTTAGCAGCACTGTAATGAATGCTATGCGGGATGTCTATCAAAAAATAAATGAAGGGTATTTATCAACCAGTCCCATGATGTATGCATTTACCCGGGAATAGTAACGTAAATACCGGTACATGAAATCAAACAACAGGGATGGCCAGCGCTTTGTTGCAATGATGCTGGTGAGGCCAACAGGAATCAGAATAAGCATTCCAAGCGTCAGTACAGCAAGCAACAGCAGATGGGGAAGTGCTGCTATAAGTATCCCAATACCTGTAACCCTTAAAAAAGCTAGCAAGCGTGATGGCTCACCAGGATATACTATGTCAAGCTGCAGGCTATGCTCAACTTTTGGTCTGCCTGCATATACAGGCCTGTCTTCAGTTATCTGGGCTGCGGATGCCAGAATTGCAATATAATACCGTAATGTGTTTTGCTGCATATCTGCAAAATCATCAATGAACTGGCCGGTAAATAACACCACACACCAGTTAAAAAATCCAACTACCGATGATACAAGACTATAGATAAAACTAACTATAACATGGGGAATCAACGTTACTGCATATAACCCTAACAGCCGTGCAACTGCACCAAGCCGTGAATATGACAATGCATAATCAATGGTTAAATTGACAAAACCTGCAGGTATTGAATCATAACTTTCCTTTTCAGCATAATCAAACTCTTCAGGTGTAAATTCTTTAACCTCACCTTCTTCCAGTTCAAATTTATCCAGATCAACTTCGGGCAGTTCTAATTCTTTTGACATTAAGGTTTCTATTTCTGATTCTGTAAGCTCTTTATGCAGGTCATCAACCGTAAGGCCAGGCTCAATTTCATCTAAAGAAAGCTTTAAGTCTTCTTCCTCTTCAAGTGACTGTTTCTTTTCTTCTTCTATAAGTTCATCAATAGTTATTCCAGCATCTTCCAGTGTCAGCTTTTCGTCTTCTTCAATTATCTGTTCACCTGGTAAAACTTCTTCATGCTCTTCCAGCTGAATATCCAATGAATCCAGATCCAAAGTGATGTCATCTATTGGTTCTTTTTCAGGCGCTTTTTTTGCTTTTGGTTTTTGAGGAATTTCTTCATCAGCCACCAGGATATCATCAAAACCAGTATCTTCCACCAATACGTCTTCTTTTTCAAGGACTGATGGCTCCATTGGCATTTCAGCTTCTTCAATTACTGTTGATTCTTCAAGAGGTATATCAAGGGTGTCTAAATCTATAGTAATACTTTCATCAACATCTTTTTCCTTTGAAAAAATCTCATCAGCCTTAATTTCTTCATCAAGCAATAATTCTTTTTCAAGGGGTTCTTCAGGTAGGGTTATTTCTTCGGTAGCGCTTTTCAATTCTTCAGCAGAAAAATCAGATAAATCTATTGTTTCGCTTTCAATAGGCTCAAATTCATCCTTAATTTTTCCTTTTTTATCTTGCGTTGCATCAAATGATTCAATATCTGCCAGTAAATCTTCATCAGTTTTTGAAATTTTTTTTGCTGTATATTCTTTTTCAAATGGTTCTTCGTTAAGTAAAGTATCAAACTCTTCTGCAACCTTTGCCATCTTTTTTGGCTTTTCTTCTACTGCGTGTGCCATGAGCATATCATCAAGACTTGTGTCTGGTGCTGTTTCAATACGATTATCAATAATAACATGAGCCTTGCATTTGGGGCAGGTAAATGCAAAACGCTTGTTGTCTACCTTTTCATCATCAACCTGATAGGCTGCATTACATTCGCTGCATCGTACAATCATGAATGGCTCCTGATGATTTATTGACTGGTGAAATACCGCTCATTAATATTGTGCTGAATAATTAAAAAGCCTATGGGCAAAAATAAAACCATATACCAGGGCATCTGCCTGCCATTGAGCATTTCAGATTTTTGCATATATTTAATGGTTAAATAAATGAGCCACAAGCCAGCCGTAAGAATAGTAAGCAGTATGTTGGTAATAGGGTTGTCATAGAAAATACGGCTTACACGGGCAATCCACCAGAAATAATATAACCCTGCTGTACATACCATTAATACAAATAATACAACAAGATTGTCTTCAGGTATATATTCAAATGCATTTTTTGAGTGCATAAACGCTCCACATAATTCTAATGTATATATATCAAATTTAATAAAATACTGCAACAAAAAAAGTCCAAAAGCTTCTATATATAATTTACGGTAAAATTACGAAAAAATCTTAATAATTATTTACTATAGAAAAATTCTTGTCATTTTTATCGATAGCGTATACTACGTCATAAAAATGCATTCGTTGCTATTGTATCAGGGATTTGTTCAATACTGCGGTTTTCAGTCATCAAGTCATTATATTATCAATCAAGAATTGAGATACTATACCCTGATGGGTTAAAAATAAATTCAGTAGTATGCAGGAGAAATTATTCAAAAAATGAACATAAAAGAATTTAACTATTCCAGTATAACCCAGCGGCGATTTGTGTTACTTTCGATATTTTTCACTATTGCCACCCTGGTGGTGTTTACCATTCTCAGCACCCTGTACGTAAGCTCACTTACACTGTATGCCCCTGTCTGGAAATACACCCTGACCTGTGCGTTTTTGGGGTTACTTGCTGGTATCATTGCTGGCAATAGTATTTTAAAAAGATTACAAAACCACAGGATTATTTTTATTATACAGGAAATCATTGGAGTATGTGTGGCGATAGTACCTGTCATAGGTGCCCTGGTATACCATGATATCCTCAGTGTATATGGTACTATCCTGCAACATTGCTACTGGCTGCTCTATGGGTCAATATTTATACTATATTTTTTTACAGGTATAAAAGCTCCATATTACTTAAAGACTACCATTGGCGACTATATAGATAATAAAAATCCCGCAATTATTGCTATATGTGTTGCTCTGATATCGTTTATTGCATCCGTAACGTTTGGTTTTTTTATATTTTATAATCAATACTATCTCATTCTTTATGTTCTATTACCCATACTATCCAGTGTGTTCACTATACTTTTATCGCTCCCCTTTTGCCCACCAGCAATCATTTCACGTGGTATTGCTGAAGAACGTGTCATTACGTCACGAGATGATATTCTGTTTACATACTGCAATGTCTCATTTATAAGCATATTTATTATTCTTATACTGCTGAGTATCGTTGCACGGTATGGGCTATTCCTGGAAATTATTTTCTATTCAGTGATTGCCATTGCAGCAGGCTTTATTGCAGGAACTATCGCCTCACAGTATATAAAAACAAACAATACTGTTTTTATTTACGGTGAGATGCTCTATCCATTCCTTTTTTTAGGTTTTATTATTATAATCCATAGCAATGATATTCCCTACTATGTCAGTGTTATGACCGCTTTGCCTTTTAGTATTTTTTCGGGGTTAACGTTTGGCACTTCCCTTAAGCAGATTGTCCTTAAAAATAATCATCAGTTACGATATACCATACTGCTTTTTTCCTTCTTTATCATACCAATTCCCATAATAATTGCATTTTTATGGATTGAATTAACGTATCTATGGTTTTTTATTCTCATTTACCTCTTAGCAATAATCACTATAATATTTCCCGGCATGTACCTATTGCAAAATACAAAACGCTCTATACCATCGATACTCTATTTTGTTGTAAGTTTGCTATTTATTCCTGCCATTATCATTACCCATATTTATTTCAAACTGCCATTTTCAAATACACTGGTCAATAGATTCTGCAACGGCTATGACACCGTAGCAATGGCAAATTTTAATGCATCATATATCACACAACCTGCAACAGCATACATACAGGGGATACCTGCATGTTCAATCACCGATCACTTTGCACGCGATATGAAACGGGCAACGGTGCTATCAAGCCTTTTTACAGGTTCTGGACACACCATCATTATTGATGGCTATCATAAATTCTTTACAAACAACCTGTACAGCCTGCTACCTGCCCCTGTTATCCTTGATTATATCCCTGAGCGTATTGTTGATTATCAGAAACCAACAATAACCGGTGTTGAACAGTATGCCACCATTAACAGCGATATCCTCCGTGGTTTATCAGATAAAAAAGGGACCATTATTGATATCCCCAATATTTTTGACCATTATATGTATACCTTCCACTTTTCTGAAAATTACATTGCCAGCATCAAACCGCATGTTGATGATTACTACTTTACAATTATTGACATAACCCATATAGCACCGGAGCAATTAAATAGCCTTGGCAAAGCCTTGCAGAAGCATTTTACTCATTCAATGGTTGCCATATATGGTAATATAATGATCATTGGCGCAACAGATAAACAGGACGGATTTACTATTGGTCAGGCCCAAATGCAAAAATTAGAAAACCTCATCCAGACAACAGAAGTTTCAAATCTTTTCATTAATCCCGAGCATGCAGTATCGTATATACTGTATACATCCGTACAATCGGTTTTACCAAACAATGGGAAAAGCAGTACTGTACTGCTACCGTTTTCTAAACCAGATGCAACACTATACCCAAACAGTTTTATTGATACTGTGATTAATACCAATGATGCCGTTACAGGGCTTGCTGACAAAACCCCATACTGGGCTAATACACTGCAACTGCGTATGTTCTATGCAAAGCGGATTAATCAGCTTTTAAAGCAGGCTGAATATTATGGACTGCAGGAACAATACGAACGCGAGATGCAAGCACTCATGGAATTACGGCGGGCAGGCGAATATACACCCACCTTGAGGCAATACATCATCAATGTAATAGTATACAAAGAAAAACTTTATGAAAATATTGCGCTGGTGTATGAAAAGGACAAGCAATGGGATAAAGCAATTTCATTATATTCTTCATTGCTTGCAGTAAATCCCAATAATTTTACTGCCAACTATCGCATTGGTATTATAAGTGCCACCATTCAGAATATGGACAATGCATATAAATACCTTAACAATGCAATGAGGATGAACCCCAATAATCCTGATGTTCTGTATCAGTTAGGGATATTATTGGTATCACAGGGCAAATATGCTGAAGCGCTGAATTATTTGTTGCAGGCTCATCAGTTAAATATGGCTACGGCATCGTTATTTTTCAACATTGGTCTGTGTTATGAATCGCTTAAAAACATTGAAGAAGCAAAACGCTATTACGAAAAAGCAAAACTGCTTGACCCCAACGACCCCTCAATACAATCAAGTTTAGAGCGTTTTTCAGGCAAAAAGGAAGAGCCTGTGAACCCAAACGCCGATCCCCGTACCAATCAACTTGATGAGGAAAAAGGGGAAAGCTTCCCATTACCCATTAATCAATCAGCGTATGATGTGCGGCTTAAAGAAAATGAGGTAAAAGAAGAAGATAAGCTTGCTATGCCACAATAGAATATTTTACTGTTTGTTTATGAATATAAATTATTAACTAGAGGATAAACACTATGGATGGATTTTCGATAGGTATCACAATCTTTGGTGGATTAGGATTGTTTTTATTTGGCATGAAAATCATGAGTGAATCCCTGCAACAGGCAGCAGGTGACAGACTGAAAGGTATATTATGGAAGGTCAGCAATAACAGGATTAAAGGAGTCTTTACCGGCTTATTTATTACATCCATTATTCAATCTTCAAGCGCCACAACAGTAATGCTGGTAAGCTTTGTCAGTGCCGGCCTTTTAACATTACAGCAATCAATAGGTATAATATATGGAGCAAATATTGGAACCACCGTGACCGGCTGGCTTGTAGCATTGATTGGATTTAAAGTAAAAATTACTGCTGTTGCCCTGCTCTGCATAGGCATAGGCTTTTTTATACGGTTTGTATCCAATGAAAAAGTGCGCTACTATGGTGAGGTGTTACTTGGCTTTGGGGTGCTTTTCTTTGGGCTTGATATAATGAGCAATGCTGTCAAAGACCTGCGCAATTCTGAAGCAATACTGAACATGATGACGCGCTTTGCTGCAGTAGACATATCGTCAACATTGATTGTGGTTGCTATAGGTACTATTGTAACCATGATTGTACAATCATCAAGCGCTACGGTAGCCATGACCATGACGCTGGCAGTAAACGGCCTTATTGATTTTCCCACCGCGTGTGCATTCATATTAGGTGAAAATATTGGAACAACAATCACTGCCAATATTGCAGCCATAGGTGCCTCAACCGAGGCCAAGCAGGCTGCGCGAGCACATTTTTTGTTTAATTTTATTGGAGTAATATGGGCAATTTTTATCTTTCATAAATTCTTTGTGCCCTTTGTTGACTGGTTAGTACCCGGTAATCCGTATTCTGATATTTTAGCAGTACGTTCCAAAGTAATAGCGGACCACATGGCAGCATTCCATACCTGCTTTAACGTTATCAATACCATGGTGTTTTTGCCATTTGTTAATGTCCTTGCAAAGCTTTCAACTAAATTAGCACCAAAACCTAAAGGTGAAAAGGATGAATTCCATTTGAAATATATCACCACCGCATTAGTTTCCACACCCACAATTAATATAAACCAGGCACGTCTTGAAATCAAACGCATGTGCGGCATTGTCCTTGAGATGTTTGACATGGTCATGGATGTATTTCATCACCCAAAGGAAAAATTGGGTACGCAGGTTGAGCACATCATAAAGCTTGAAAACCTCACCGACCACCTTGAAAAGGAGATATCAAGCTTCCTAGTTAATATTTTACAAAACAATATTTCCTACGAGCAGAGTGAAGAAGTCTCATCGCTTCTACATACTGTCAATGAATTGGAGAGAATAGGCGATAACTGTGAATCATTGCTAAAACTTATCCGCAGAAAATATGAGGCGGGGATTGAATTTTCTGATGATGCAGTCAAAGGCATTGATGAAATTGCATCAAAAGTTCGTGAGTTTTTGGTTTTACTAAATGAAAACCTCACTATCCGCAATAAAGATATAATGACTGATTCAAAATTTTTAGAAGACAGGATTGATGAGCTAAGAAACGAACTGCGCAAAGGACACGTAAACCGTTTAAATGAAGGGGTATGTGATGTCAATGCTGGGCTTATCTTTATAGACATGCTATCAAAATTTGAAAAAATTGGAGACCATGCATTCAATGTAGCTGAAAGCATCTCCGGGGTCAGGGTTTTCTGACCCCGGCTTTAGCCTTAATTGCTTCAATAACAACTCCGGGATCTTCAGGAATAAAAACCTCCACGTCATCACAATACTGAACACCAAAATTATGTGCTTTCCCGTGTTCAGGCATTAATATATCAAGCGTAAAACCTTTTATGGCGCTACCTGTATCAAGAGCAACATAATATGCATTATTATATTTTATAATTGAACCCAGAGGAATAACAGACGGGTCAACAGCCACAACAAGAATTCCGCTGTCTAAAAGACCTGTTAATGTCAACCCACCTACAGCTGCGCAGTTGGTATAGTCTTCAATCCCAGTTTCGGTAAATCGAGTATTACAGCATCTACCCGGGCAGTAGGCTGTTATTTTCCATGTTGTTTTATACTGTACTTTTTTTGTGTGCGATAGTTCCGGTAAAAGATTGTGTTTGGGCATTAAATCCTGATACGCAAAAGCCAGTAATGCTACTGTACATACTACTATTAAACTAACCAATACTCTTCTCATCATCTTGTAACCAGTCTATGTAAGTTTTACAAAACCAAATAAAAATATTAAAACCCCTCATTATCCAAAGACAGTGAGGGGTTTATGTTATTAAATTTTTGGCCAAAATCTAATTTTTTTAAGCGAAGTCAATCATTTTTTAATGTGACATAAAATTATGTTGACAAATTTAATTAATTGTTTTATGTATAATTTTAATGTAAAAAGTGCGGTTTTTTGTTCTCTCAGGGTTGCCGTGCAAAGATTAACAATAAATCTTTGTAGTGGAAATATAGTTTTTTAACAATTGTAATGGTGCGTGCAGTTAATTTTCATATAAAAGGAGTGTTAAACAATGATATGGAATATTGTGACGCTGGTATCCTGTTTATTCATGATACTCTTCTTCCGGCGTCTTGACCGCTCCAACTTACGAATAACCAAAGTTAAACGATATACATCAAAAGTGCTGGATGACTTTAAAAAGTTAGCCCAGGAAGAAGAACGCAAGTTCAATGATTCTACCATTGAACTGGATATCATGCTAAAAAAAGCTCAGGCACTTAGCAATCATCTCAATGGTTCAATTGTGGAAATTGAAGAAAAGCTTAAAGGCCTTGATATTGAAAAAACAAACCTTAAAAAAGTGGAAGAGGATCTAAAGGTCATCTCAAATGCAGCACGTGATGTCAATCAGCAGATAGAATATATTGCCGCATCACGGGCAAGTTTTGGTGATATAGCTAAAAAGATTAACTACCTTACTGACAACCTTTCCAGATTAGAAAAAGAAACATCGGTGGTATTGCAAACCTTCAATGACAGGGTCCGTGAACGCTCACGGGAACTATCTGAAGAAATTGCTGAACAGATCAATAAACTCCGTGATACTATCACTATAAAAGAAGAACGGATACTTATGGCTTCTCAGGAAAAGGTTGACCTTTTGACACGCAACTTTTCGGAGTCGCTATCGCGCATGGAACAAAACATAACAAACACTGGCGATGCTATTTTAGAAAATATACGCTTAAAGATAGATACGGTAACAAAATCCGTTGACTCCATTGAGCAGCGTGTTGAATCAGCGGAACGCCGTGTATTTACTGACTTAAACCAGAAAATTGCAACACTGGCTAAATCCATTGAAGACTTTGAACAGGATTTGGACGAGATCAGGATAACCTCAACCACTTCAATGCGAAAAGAGCTTGCCGAAGTCAGCGATCAGATTTTAGAACTTAAATCTTCCGTTACTGAAGTTGAAAACAGTATTTTTGCTGATCTCAAGGAAAAGGCAAATGATGTGAAAACCAGTATATCCAGTTCTATAAAGGAATTTAAGGATATGCGTGAAACCTTACTTGAGCAGGTCAACGGCGATATTGAAAAAGTATATGATAAACTTCGACTCATTGAACAAAATATAGATGAATCAAAAGCTCAACTCATTGCCTCATTTGATGAAGAAGTCAACAAAATACGAACTGCATTTGATGCGTTAAACCTTCATGCTATCTCTAAAAAAGACGAAATTGTAAAAGCTGCTCGTAAAGAGGCTGAAGACATAAAAACCCGCATAGAAGAATTTGGTGAAAAATTTATTGAGATGGAACACAGATTGGTAGATAAATCAGAAGAGCAGCTTAAAACATTAGTTACCGAATACCAGGCCATAGAGCTGCGCTTCCATAATTTAACCGAACGTGCAAACCAGATTGAACGGCAGATGCATCAATCAATAGAATCAAAGATAGCTGAAGCCAGAAATGAATTTGATACCATGAGCCAGCATATTTCATCCATGAAAGAAGAGCTTTTAAGCTTAGAGGAAAACCACAAAATTTTTACGCGTACTGACGATATGCTTAAAACAGTTCAGGGCGCATTAACCGAGCTAAACACCATACTTGCCCAATCACGGGAAGAATCAAAAAAATTAGATGAATTTCTTGAAAAAGCTGAATCAATCAAGGATATACGGCGAACAGTTGAACGTGAACTGAAGGTGTTTGAATCACGAAAAGAAAAACTTGCTACAGTTGAATCTGAAATTAAAGCCCTCATGGAACTGGCAGATATGATTTCAATAAAGGCTGATTCATTACAGGACGGAATGCTTAAAATTGACCAGTTCAATGCACGCATTGATGCCCTGGCAAAGGTTTATAACGATCTGGAAAACAGGATTCACGAATTACAGGAATATGAAACTACCATAACCAAAAATTTGGAATCTGTTAACAAAGCTGATCTCATCATGAAATCAATAGAAACAAGAATAAAAACATTCCAGTCAACAGTAGAAAAATCAGAAAAGAAGATTGAGCGCCTCACCGGGTACCTGCACAGTATTGAAGAAAATACACTTATTCTTAAAACACGTGAGCAGGAAATCAGGGAAGTTAAGGAGCATTTTGCTGAGCTTGAAGGCCTCACTGCACATATAGAAGAGCGCATCAAACAGGTAAACGCTATGTTTCAGAAATTAGAAGATATGCGTGATGAAATCAGCCAGACCGATAGTCGCCTGCAATTAATGTTTACTGAAACCGATAAGCGAATGAAACAGTTTGCTGATTTCTTGAAAGCTATAGATAGTAACACCGTTATCGGCAAAGAGATTAAAGGGATACCAAACGTCAATATTAACGAGAGGCTGATAAAAACTGTCAGAGAGCTATCCAATAAAGGTTGGAGTTCTCAGGAAATAGCCAAAAAACTTTTAATAGATGAAAATGCAGTGCGACTGATAATCAATACTTCTTCCCTGTAACTATGCTTTCTATTGAGTTTTATCTTTTATTTTTTCCCTGATTTGCTGCATTATTTCTTCATCAGAAAGTTTCTTTCTTAAAACTATTCTATATTTTACTTCAAATTTTGTTGGTTCAATCGTTTTTTCGGGAAATGAAAACGTCCAGCGCTGCAGGTCCTGAACTATAAGGTTATCCAGTTCAACCAGAAATGTAAGCTGCGTTGGTCGTATCTTCATTATTGCACCTGAATCAGGGAATAACCACACTGTTACTATGCCCTCTCGTGCTTCATCAATTTGATTATTCTGTGCCACCTCTTCAAGTATATACTTATCACCACTTTCATCATTATTACGTGTGATTCTATCCTGATAATGTAACTGAACTACCTGATAGCTATCCGGAGTTATTAATACTCTGAAAAGCTCCGAACCACTTTTTTCTTCAAGAAATTTTTTATTATCCTGTGCAAATGGATCTTCTTTTTCTTTAATACCTGCAGTATTACATGCTAACAAGGTTATTAGCATAATAAATAGTATATGTTTCCTCATAACCACCATCATCTCCTTTAAAAATGGAATTCAGTGTAAAGCTAAGCAAATGAAGAATTTTGTTGTTTGAAAATATTAATTCTTTGCTTTCAGCTCAGAATGATACATTACAATCATATATCAACATACCATTGTCAATAATTTAATGTTATTGGATGTATATATAATAGACATTATCAATTCATTAAATACCTTTAGCTGAACTAACCTACTTTACGGCTAATGTATATACTGCATAAGCATACTTGACAAAATAATGAGAACATTATAACGTTGTACATGCAAAGGATTTGATGTCCACTTGAGCAATAATAGTATAACAAGTAAATCAATTTTTTCAATACCTTTTTATAGTATTTTAAAACAATCAGTCACAATGATATATGCCATAATCAATACCCTTAGTATCACTATATTAGTTTCAATAATAATACTATGTAAATCATTAATTATTCCTAAATGTTTAAATTTGAATAAAATATAAAATAGTGTACACCCCCGCCGCCTAAGGCGGCGAGGATGTACACTTTATTCTTTATGAAATTTTTTAAGTAATTATTACTGTATGTAAATTATTTTTTTAGCTAAGCACATCCATAATTCCTAACGTTTATAAAAGAATGAAGTTATTATGTTAGATGACCTTATACAACAACTGCCTGCTTTATTAGATAGTAAAAGCAATCCATTACTGTATCTACTTCTGTGTATATCTGCAGTAATGGAAAATCTGATTCCGCCTGTCCCTGGTGATGTTGTTACCGCATTTGGTGCTTTCATGGTAGCAACAGGTAAATTACATTTTTTCTGGGTTTACCTGTCAACAACGGTTGGTTCAGTTATTGGATTTACACTTCTTTTTTTGGTTGGCAAGTTTTTTGGCAAAGAACTGCTGATCAAAAAAAACTTTACTTTCTTCAAAAAAGACGCTATATTAAAAGCTGAGCAATGGGTACAAACATACGGAATATGGCTGGTTTTAGCCAACCGTTTTTTACCCGGTATTCGCAGTGTTATTTCTTTGACTGCAGGCTTTTCAAATTTATCTACATATAAAGTCCTGTTGTTTTCATTTATCAGTTCATCAATATGGAATCTTATTCTTATATACTTAGGATATTCATTGGGCAATAACTGGCTTACAGTACAGAGTAAAGTTAGTCACTTTTTATCACAATATAGCAAAGTAATAGGTCTGCTTTTATTATGTCTTGTAATAATCTACTTTTTTATTAAATTAAAAAAATATGTAGCCAAAAAATAATTATTTTGATAGTATTAAAATCACGTATGTTTTTATGGAGCTAATTAATGAATTTTGAAGAATACTTTGATAATGACACCATTCAGATAGAAAATACCATTCTTGCCAGCGACCTGTCAAAAATTGATACCAATCTACCTTCTACTATACATATCATACCTGTACGATACAGGCCCATATTTCCTGGTATTATTACTCCCCTCATAATTGCAAAACCACGGTTCATGCGATCAATTGATGATGCACTAAATACCTCGCGAGCTATTGGTTTAGCTGTATTGAAAGATGATGATGTTGAAGATGTGGAGATAGATGACATAGAAATGTTTGGCACCGCAGCAAAGATAATCAAAAAGATTAACCTTCCGGATGAAAGCATTAACGTCCTTATAAACAGTATCTGTAGGTTCAGAATCACTAAAATTATCGATGATAAAAAAAGTATTATTGCTAAAGTTGAATACATTTATGATAAAGCAAATCCAAAAAACCTTGAAATCAAGGCATTAACCCGCGCTATTTTGAGCCAGCTTAAAATACTATCCGAAAGCAACCCTCTGTTTACTGAAGAGATGAAACTCACCATGCTTAATGTTGATGAGCCTGGCCGAATAGCTGATTTTGTTACATCCATATTAAACCTGGAAAAACAGGAATACCAGAATATTCTGGAGACAATTAACGTAAAAAAGCGCCTTGAAAAGGTACTGGTACTTTTGCAAAAGGAGCTGGAAGTAGTTTCGGTTCAGCGCAAAATCCAGAACCAGATAAACGAAAAAATATACAAACAGCAACGCGATTACTTTTTACGTGAGCAGTTAAAGATAATCAAGCAAGAATTAGGACTTGATGATGACCGCACAAATGAAATTCAGCAGATGAAATCTAAAATTGAATCCTTACATCTCAAGGGTGAACCAAAAGAAAAGATACAGGATGAGCTTAACCGCCTTTATTACATTGAATCAAATACACCTGAATACATCATAGCCCGTACCTATTTGGATACGGTACTTTCCCTGCCATGGAATACCTATACAGAAGATTGTCTTGACATTACACGGGCGGAAAAAATCTTAAAGAAAAGCCATTATGGGCTTGATGATGTCAAAGAACGAATACTGGAGTTTCTATCGGTCAGAATGCTTAAACCAGATTCAGGAGGCTCAATTCTATGCCTTGTTGGCCCTCCAGGTGTTGGAAAAACCTCACTTGGGCAGGCTATAGCTGATTCATTAAAACGTACATTCTTTAGGGTATCATTAGGTGGTATACGGGACGAAGCTGAAATAAAAGGCCACCGCCGTACCTATATTGGAGCAATGCCGGGAAAAATCATTCAGGGCTTAAAAGTTTGTAAATCCAAAAATCCTGTTTTCATGCTTGATGAAATTGATAAACTGTATCAGAGCTATCAGGGTGACCCTGCAGCTTCGCTTCTGGAAGTCCTTGATTATGAACAAAACCATTCTTTCAGGGACCACTACATTGATATGCCGTTTGACCTTTCAAAAGTACTGTTCATTACCACTGCCAATACCACCGACACCATACCTGATGTTCTGCTTGACCGTATGGAAGTCATACGTATTCCCGGCTATATTGTTGAGGAAAAATACAAAATTGCAAAACATTTTCTTTTACCAAAACAGCTTAAAAAGCATGGTTTGCCAAAAAATTCCATTGAACTTGACAGGGATGCTCTCTTGTATATTATTAATGGTTGGGCACGTGAGGCAGGGGTTAGAAATCTGGATAGACAGTTAGAACGCCTTTGCAGGAAAAAGGCAAAATCAATTGTTAAAAAAGATAACTCATTCCCTCATCACCTTGATGAAGAATCAATACGCTCGTTACTTGGACCGGAATACTATACCGGTGATACAATACCTGATAAACTCAAACCAGGCATTGCAATAGGACTTGCATGGACATCAACAGGCGGATCTGTTCTTCTTGTTGAGGCACTTTCCACGCCAGCACAGGGTTCTTCCACTTTAACGCTTACAGGTAATATTGGCGATGTGATGAAGGAATCAGCAACTATCGCTTATAATTATATTAAAAATTACTTTAATGATGACACTAACGCAATAGACTTTTTTAACAAGAATAATATCCATATTCATGTTCCGGCAGGAGCTATACCAAAAGATGGTCCTTCGGCAGGAATAACAATGGCATCAGCGCTTTATTCACTTATTAAGCATATACCAGTTACAAAACGCATCGCAATGACCGGTGAGCTGACGCTTTCAGGAAGAGTGTTACCTGTTGGTGGAATAAAAGAAAAGCTTATTGCAGCAAAACGTGAACATTGCAATACAGTCATCATGCCACTGGAAAATAAGAAAGAAATGGGCGATATTCCATCGCATATCACACGGGGATTGTCACTATATTTTGTTGCCCATGTGAATGAAGTCTTTGATATACTATTTAAGTAATTTATTTTACCGTACTTTTTGCGTACTATTACAATAGATGGGGCTACCTGTGAAGAAAGTACTGATATTCATGTGTATATGTATACTGAGTTTTTCTGTATATGCCAGTGCTCAGATTGCCGGTACCGCAATGGGGGGCATATCTACAGTTACTTCTGAAGGAGCAATCGATACTACACGAAACCCTGCTTTGCTTGGAACATTACCAGCAGCATCAACTTCATTATACCTTATGGGAAATGTTTATTATAATGAAAATTCAAACCCTGAATTTAATGCATCTGGATTAACCATATATTCCATAAAACAGGAAAACGACTATAATTATTTTATTTCATTATTTGCTGGCTATGCAAAACCAGCAGGCAACGGAGCAATTGGCTACAGCCTGTCCTCAAAAGAAAATTTATATTCAAGAAGAAAAGATACTCAGACACTCAAAGGTAGTATTCCACCCGATTTTGTGCAAACAGAAACAACGACAACCAACCAGATAAACCCTACGCTGAGCGTTGCATACGGCTGGAAGCTTTCAGACAATACGTTTACCGGCATTCAGTTAGAAATAACACCATTTTTTTCAAATAAAAAAACTGACAATAATAACTCTCTGGGAACCAGTTACTCATACACCAAGCAAGAATATGGTGTTATCATCCAGCCTTCTTTGGGATTTTTACTCATCAGCAATGATTCACAGGTAGGGTTACAGTTAAGTCCTTCCACAATAAAGTGTGTAAAAAAGAAAGCGGATGCTGATTTCACCGGCACAAAACTTTCATATAGCGACAGCTGGGATATTCAGCAGTCTGAGGGACCAAAGATAGTTGCCGGTGGATATTCAAAAATACATCCACACGTTGGTTTAGCACTTGAATTTGGATTGTTTTTGCCGTACTCGTATACCAATACCGATATAAATGTCACGGATAACCCCCTCCCTGCAATCAATCATTCATCATTAACTATCAATAATGACCCAATTGTTTCTATGAAAGGTGGTTTTCAGTATGTGTTTACAGAAAAACTTGAATGCATGGCAGGTATTGCATTTTTTCATTTTTTGAATACTGCTGGAAATTCTAAAAGCTATGGGAAAGGCAAAATTAATTTCACATTAATAACATTTGCCACAAATTATTCATTTTCATCAGCAATAGTGCTTTCAACGATGGCCTTGATAACCAATAGTGCATTTGAATCATATTATCATGTTGCAGACACAATGTCTCTGGATGCTAAAACAAAAATAAATTCATGGAATGTAACAGTTGGCGCAGGCCTATCGTATAGATTGTAATTATAGCAAGGGTATGATTCCCTATTACTCATAATCTTTAATAAATGCAGACACCCTGCGTGCCACAACCTTACCTTCTTCACCACGGGTAATCCCATGGCTTTTTGAATGCACCATGGTAAATTCCTTCTTTTCAGAGGGGATCTTCATGAACATTTCAAATGCACCCTTTGGGTCCACAGTCTTATCACCTGTACCCTGCATAATTAACACTGGAATATGTATATCAGTAAGCCGCTCTTCCACAAGGTTCATTAATGATTCCATTTGGTGAATGCCCGAAACAGGATTTCGCAAATAGTTGATATCCGGGTTATCCGGATGATTGGGAATATAATCCAGTCTGCCAATTTTTTTTATTTTTAAAAATGAAAGAAATTTATTCCAGGTATCCACTACTGGAGCAAGGCCTGCAGCAATATTCTGCAGTCTAAACGGTGCGCTGATAGCAATAGCACCCTGCAGCACATCTTTCTTATTGGCAGCATGCAATAGTGTAAGCCCGGCACCTGTTGAGAATCCACACAAAAATATTTTTTGAGTACTATTCTTTAAAACAATGTACCCCCGGTTCACCGATTCATACCACTCTTCAAAGCTTCGCGTTGCTAAATCCTCAGGTGATGTACCATGACCCCGCAATCGTGTACAATACACTGTATACCCTTTTTTATACAGAAATTCAGCCAACTGTCGCATCTCTTCAGGTGCTGCCATATATCCATGAACTAGCACAATTCCAGTGCACGCAAACCATCTTTTTTTATACAAAGGCATCCCAATATGCTTTGGCTTTGTTTCACCCTGTTTAAAAAATTCTTTATAGTCTTTTTCAAATATCTCTATATCTCTTTTATAAAAACTTTTGACAAGCTTACGCCGTATACAAAACATTGGGGTAAAGAAAACTCTATCAAGCTTTTTAACCACCTGATCTAACGGCTCAATCTCATTTTTTAAAACTTCAACAATATTATCTTTCCGTATGGTGTGAAATTCATACAGTCTGGAAAACTTTTCCTTATTTTTATATATAATCCCATCCTTAATTGAAATTAATCCTTCAGATTTTGCTGCATCTATAAAATCATTGTATCTTCCATGAGGATCATCGGTTAATAGATATCCCTGTTTCAGCTGAAGTGACGTGTGACATGTAGCTAAATTCAATTTTTTTACAGCTTCTATTGCACAATACGCTTTAGTTTTAAAATCAGTTTCTTTAATGCAATTCTTTGTTTTAGTCAAAAAATACGAAAATATATGATCATGATTAAGGGTTGTCATACCATAAATATCACGCATATACCGGTACATGATATCAATTGCTATCTTCCTGAGTAACACATCAGATTGTAACTCTTGCGGATCCAAATACAATTTCCTGCTTTTAATTTTTTGTTTTGCAAGATAGCTTTTTAAATAGGGGCTTATGGCAATGGGATTACCAAAATTAATATCAATATCAACCCCTTCAACAAGCATTGTCCCTTCAACTTCAAGTTCCTCTTCAATACGCTCTGGCAGGGATTTTACCAGTTTGTTTGCAATTTTATTGATTACATTGGCACGCGCTCTGATTGGGAAATAGGTAATATTAACAGGTACTATATACGTTTCCTGGTTTGTTATGTGCGATAGTTCCTGCTGAGATATTCCAAAGTGTGCCATCAGATTGTTCAGCTCATCACAGGCATTGCGCTCATTACAACTTTTGAGCTCCTCCCTATAAAATTGTGCACGTAATGCAATAAAAGCTGCTCCGGTATGAGGGGGCCTTCGTATCCCTGAATTGTACACCATATATTTCCCACGCTCAACAAGCTTTTTATCCTTAACCATCTGGCCTTCGGGGAATATGATGCAATCCATATCACCACGAAGCAATGCTCCAATAAACTTTACATCCCGCAGAGGGTCTTTAGTTGACACTGCCCCCACCTTTTCCATGAATTTGCCAAACCCGCCAACAAAGAAGCTATGGTGAGCAAGCGAATAAATATATTTCCCTGTGATTTTATGAATCACATTGGGCAGGAAAAATGTTTCCATACGGGTGAAATGATTTACCACAAAAACTACCGGTGCTTTGGGAATTCTATCAGCATCATGTACGCGTATATCAGCCTTACTGAATTTTGCAAGTATATCAATTGCCTTGCCTGTTAGATTTAATAGATTGTAGGATAAATCCATGGCTCTTCCCTTATTAATATGTATTATGTTTAAAATCTTCAATTATTGATGCATGGTCAAATGCAATAGGTTGCGGTAATTCATTAACATTAAATATTCCTATCTCTTTAGCATCATCCTGTGCCCGTGGTATACCTTTTGCCTTTGCTACATATACTGTAGTGATTGTATGCTGTCGTGGATCCCGTGATGGGTCAGAATATGTGTGAAATTGTTTTAACAATGTCACGTCTAATGAAGTTTCTTCCTTTGCTTCCCGTACTGCTGCCTGCTCTAATGTTTCACCATAGTCAACAAAGCCACCTGGCAATGCCCAGCCATATGGTGGGTTTTTTCTTTTTATCAATATAATTTCATCACTCCTAATAGTACCATTTTCATCTTCCAGTAATATTATTATGTCTACTGTTGGTACCGGATTACGGTATTCAGACATGAGCATATCCTCTTCAATCTGACACAAATTGCATTGGCTAAAAATTACTACGAAAAACGTTTTACCAGTGTAATTTCATTTCCCTTTTCATTAAAAGATACTTCAAAAATATCCTGCAACATGGTCAACCCAACACCATGGTAATTATAGATCAAATTGCCATCAGGAGTAGCTGAAACATATTGTTTCCAATCAAAACCTTTCCCTTCATCGGTAATAATATATTTTACATAATCAGAAAAAAGATAGTATTGTACTTTAATTTTTCTATTTTCTAAATTGTCTTTATTGCATATATCAAGCACATGGTCCCAGTAGTTACCTTCCATTTTTTTCAATCTGCTTTTTGTTTCAAAATCTATCTCTAAATTGCCATGCTCTATTGCATTAATAATGGCTTCCTGCAATCCAAGCTGAATGCGGATAATTTCACGCTTCTCCAGATACGGCTCTAAGTTACGTGTCAGACGGTATGATAGCAGGTTAACCATACGTATATTGTTATCAATAATAAATTCTGCATATTCTGTTTTCAGATAATGGCTGGTGAGAAAATCAGACTGTATAACCCTCCCAATGGCAAGAATATACTGCAAGCTGTTATCCTGAAACACTGGAATTAATTTAAATGCTATTGATTTAATTTCAGAATGATGTTGAACCTTACAGGGCAATACTATCTCGGCTTCATAACCTTTAAAGACATCCCTGAACCGGCTTAACAAAAGGTCCCGCAACCGTATTGAGTCCTCAAAAGATTTTTCGTATAAAATAATCCTGAAAGGCTGATTAACAATGTCTTCTTTATCATATCTAAGAATTGTTGTGAGCGAAGGATTAACACTCAATATTTTACCAAACATATCAAGCAGGATTATGATCTCATCTGAATGCTGGATAATAACATCTTTTAATGCTAATTCATTTTTACTGGTTACTATCTCCCTGGTAGCAGTAATTAAAAACCGTATGGTTGTATAAATACCTATACTTAATGTCGTAATAAAAAGAAAAAATAAAAAAATATATAATGGCACTGAAATTAAATGTTTGCTGACATGGTAAATAAATATATAGATAACCAGCGGAAGAGTAATTATTAACAGTGCTAATATACCATATAACAACGCAATCCATTTTTTTCTGTTTTTGAGTATAAGTATATGTTCTGATCTGTTTCATATCTAACGCCGGCAATACCTATAGCAAAATGATCACTTTTAAATCCTCATAAAGGGTAACAAAACCCGTTACAGTAACCCTAATAGCATTATAGTAAATATTTATTATAAAATACAAGCAAATTGTTTTTAATGGGAAAAAAATAGCTTGAATAAATAGTATACGCTTATTTGATTGCATTACCCTATGTGTTATGGTAAAATGCAAAAAAATATAACACTTATGATAAAATTATTTAATAATATTTGTAGTATATAGTAAAATGTAATATATTTATCTTCATACAATATATCTTAATTTTTTTATAGCTATATATGGATACTGAGAAAAAACACATTATACTCTATGACACCACATTACGGGATGGTGCACAAACATTTGGGATATCCTTTTCCCTGCAGGATAAAATACGGATTGCACTGGAATTAGACAGGCTTAATATAGATTATATAGAAGGCGGTTGGCCGGGTTCCAATCCAAAAGACAATATATTCTTTTCAGAGATCCGTAAAGCCAACCTGAAACATTCTAAAATTGCTGCTTTTGGTTCAACAAAACGTCCAAAGATGAAATTAACAGAGGACACGCTGTTACAGGATCTTATTAATTCCAACGCTCCCACCTTAACTATTGTTGCAAAATCCTGGGATTTTCATGTCACCGATGCCCTGAATATAAGCCTTGAAGAAAATTTAGCTCTTGTATATGATACTGTTGCATATTTAAAGGATAAAGGCTTTGAAGTATTCCTGGATGCGGAACATTTTTATGACGGTTATAAAGCCAACCCTGACTATGCCATGAAAGTTCTGGAAAGTGCGGTAAAAGCAGGCGTTGATATGCTGGTACTGTGCGACACCAACGGCGGCACACTGACTCATGAAATCAGCTCCATAACAGGAACAGTATGTTCTATATATAACACTCCTGTTGGTGTTCACCACCATAACGATGCTGGGGTGGCTGTGGCAAATGGTATAGCAGCTGTATTAAGCGGAGCCATTTCAGTGCAGGGAACCATCAATGGGTATGGTGAACGCTGTGGCAACTGCGATCTGACTACCTTAATCCCTAATCTTGTATTAAAATTAGGGTATAGCTGTAACGCTGCTGAATCACTGCATCATTTAACTGAAACAAGCCGCTATATAAGTGAAATTGCAAATCTGGCACATAATGAACGCGCTCCATACGTGGGCGATAATGCATTTGCCCATAAAGGTGGTATCCATGTATCAGCACTTAAGCGCAATACATCTACTTACGAACATATAAACCCTGAACTTGTGGGCAACAGGCGAAAGGTTCTTATTTCAGAACTGGCAGGTAAAAGCAACATTCAGGTAAAAGCTCAGGAATTAGGTATTTCTATAAATAAAATTGAATTGCCAGAAAAAATACTCAGGCGCATCAAGGACTTAGAAGATCAAGGATTCCAATTTGAAGCAGCAGAAGGTTCGTTTGAATTATTAATCAGGCGAAGCAATGGCGAATATGCACCATTTTTTACCTTAAAGGGTTTCAGGGTAATCACTGAAAAAGATGAATCAGGCAGGGTAACCTGCGAGGCTACCATAAAAGTTGAAGTAGATGGCCAGATTGAGCATACTGCTGCAAACGGAAACGGCCCCGTTCAGGCACTGGATAATGCATTGCGTAAGGCACTGGAAAACTTTTATCCGGAAATCCGTGAATTACAGCTTTCTGATTATAAGGTACGCGTACTCAATGAAAAAGATGGCACAGGTTCTTCCGTCCGCGTCCTAATTGACCAGAAACGCCATACGCAGCATTGGGGCACGGTTGGGGTTTCTACCAATATTATTGAAGCTTCATGGCAGGCACTGGTTGATGGCATAGAATACATGTTGCTTAAAACACGAAAAAACTCAACACATTAGTATAAACAGGCATAATCAACTGTTATGGATTCACGACCCATTGGCATATTTGATTCCGGTATTGGGGGGCTTACGGTATGTAAAGCTATCAATAAGCTCTTACCCGGAGAAAATCTTATCTATTTTGGTGATACAGCTCGTTTCCCCTACGGTACCCGCTCTGCAGAAACCCTTATACGCTATGCACGGCAGATTACTTCATACCTGCTATCACGCGATGTCAAAATGATTGTGATTGCATGCAACACATCATCAGCAGCAGCGCTTCCCACTCTTCAGCAGGAGAATACTATACCCATCATTGGCGTTATTAATGCTGGTGCCCGAGCAGCATGTAAAAGGGTTCATAACAATCTGATTGGAGTTATTGGCACCCGTGCAACTGTAAATAGCAAATCGTATGAAAAAGCAATTCATGCCATTAACCCCGCTATCACCGTAATTCAACAACATGCCACCCTGCTGGTATCACTCATTGAGGAAGGCTGGATTGAAGATGATGTTACCAGGTTAACCATACAACGGTATCTGCACCATATGATTGATCAGGATTTAAAAACCCTCATCTTAGGCTGTACACATTTCCCAATACTGAAAAACACCATTCATGAAGTATATCCCCAGCTTGATTTAGTTGATACAGGGGAAGAAATAGCCAAAGAAGTAAATGAAATTTTAATTAAAAAAAATCTTGCAAATAATTCATCTTCAGGCACAATAGAGCTCTATGCATCGGACATTACTGATACCATGCAAAATTTAAAAAAATTATTCTTCAATGGGCATGATGTCCCTATTGAAAAACTCGTTATAGGATAGCTCAATGATAAAAAAACTTTGCATTATAATTGTAACCATTGTTACAGCCGTGCCTGTTTTTGCCTGGGAAACTTTTGACAGAGTAATTGCTGTTGTTAATGATACTGCCATAATCCAGAGCGAACTCATGCGCCGTTACCAGATAGTTACCAGGAAACAAACACCTAAAAAACCTGAAGAGCTAAATTCCATCCTTGACAACCTGATTGAAAGAGCGCTCATTGAACAGGAAGCCCGTGAACAGGCAATAATCATTAGCGATGAAAAAGTAATGTCACATATAAACAATATTATGAAATCGCAGAAGATTTCTTCTCTGGATGTTTTTAAAAAGATGGTTGAAGAAAAAGAAGGAATCAGTTTTGATGAATATAAAGAAGAAATTCGCCAGAGCCTGCTTACTGAAATGCTTGTGTCACTGGCAATAGGTGTTTCACCACCATCAAAAGATGAGGCATATCAGTGGTATAAAGAAAATAAAAATAAATTGGGGAATGAAGTACATATCAAGCAGATAGTTATACGGCCAAAAAACTCAAGTTTTGCCGAGGAAAAGCGTGCCAATGAATTAATAAAGCAGATACGCGACAGCATTTTAAAAGGTGAATCATTTGAAAAACTTGCCTCACAATATTCAGAAGACCCAAGTGCAAAGAATGGCGGCGACATTGGCTGGCTTGCTTTAGCTGAAATGGATCCGTATATGGCAAACACTGTATTCAGGATGAAAAAACCCGGTGAAATATCACCAGTCATAAAAACACAAACAGGCTATACAATCGTAAAACTAATGGATTCACGGCCAACATCATTTGAAACAGTGCAGGATAGAATCTTGAATATGCTGTATCAACGCAATATGGGCGAACAGTTCAAAAAATGGATTGTAACCCGCAGAGCACAATCCGATATTAAGATATATCTTGAAAATTACAGGCAGAGCTAGGAAATACCGTGAACACGCAAGCCTTAATTTTTGTCGATAGCTCAATTAAAGATGACAATCCTTTAACATTCAACGGACAGTTTATCCCAGATAGTATTGCACAGAAAATACAATCCCTGCCTGCTATTGAATCCATCCATTACTGTATTCCAGAGTCTTATACAGGTAAACTAAAACAGGCTGGTTCAGTTTTTACCTATTCAAACACTGACACCCCTGAAATGTGGCACCAGATTTTTACACAGACAGGTGCACTCCACATCATAAAGATACCTGCTGATGCAGCGTTTTTCCAGCCTTCAATAGTATCTGAAATGCTTGATACACACAGTAAATATCTTTCAGAATTTACCTTTTCCTACAACCTGCCATCAGGCTATGCATGTGAGATTATATCAAAATCAGTTCTTGAAAATCCGCTTGCAAACCCAACGCTACCAAACTCACTTTGCGACATTGTTAAAAGCAATCTTAACCAGTTTGATGTGGAACTGTACTATAAAGAACCGGATTTGCGCTGGCACAGGGTAAACTTTAGAGCCGCAAACATCCGCGACCGGCTTGTCATGCAGAATATTATCGCTGTCAATAACCAGACACCACCATACGAATTGTTGCAGGATATAATCGAAAATCACCCGGAGGTTCTTTTTAGCACACCTTCCTATGTAGAAATTGAACTGTGTGGGCATTGTAACATTGACTGCATATTCTGCTATCGCAATATACTATCGCCTCAGCATGGCATCATGGAACTATCCACACTCCAAACGCTTCTTGAAAAGATGCGATTGTTTAATACACCATATGCTGTGTGTTTTGGTGGAAGTGGCGAGCCTCTGCAGCATCCGCAATTTTATAAGGCACTGGAACTTTGCAACAACGAAGATTTGATACATACCATTGTTATTGAAACAAATGGCATTGCTGCCAACACTGCTTACGCATCAGCTCTGGCTTCTTTTACAAGCAATAAAGTAACCACCATAGTGAATATTAATGGCCATAACGCTGAAAGTTATCAAAAGCTGCATAATGCTGATTATTTTAACACAGTTTACGATAATATACTGAAACTGAAAGAAATTCTTGAAACAAACAACAAACTTAACAACAATCTTTATATCCAGATACTAAAAATCAATGAAACGGAGAATTTTTTAGATAGTTACTATGATTATTGGGAACAGCATAAGATACCTATTATTTTACAAAAGCAAAACACCTATCTTGGACGTATTACCGATAGGCGTTACTCAGACTTAACACCACTGCAGCGAAAACCATGCTGGCACCTGCGTCAGGATTTATATATATTAAGCGACGGCACCATTGCATTTTGCAAACAGGATATAGATGGAGCAGCAAAACGCGGCAATATTACTACTGATGACATGAGTGCTATCTGGAAACAACAACAAGAGCATTTTGTTAATGACTATAAGGGAAACAGGGCAAAAAAACCTGATTGCGCATTGTGCGATGAATGGTATACTTATAATTTATAAAATTTTTTATATTAAATGGATATAAAAACGCCCACCTTTTTTACTGTAAATATGTATAGGTTATCGCGAATTTTTTATTTATTTTATTTGAGGAATTATCTGTTAAATATTATTAAATGTGAGTTACCAAACTTTCCGGTAAATTTTTTTATTGTTGATTAATATTTCAAGTTATTATCTTAATTTACTTTTTTTGAGCTATCCGTTTAACCTGATAGGTTTTAAAGGCATTGATATTATAATTCATTTTACAGTATTCTTCTATTTCAGGGTGGATTGTATATCCAACCATAAATCCAATTACATCTGATTGCAAATATACTCTAAGCCTCTCAAGCATTTTTGCAAATCTATCTATATCCCGTTTACCAGGTTGAGCCTTACATTCACCAATAATATATACATCCTTATCATTTTTTACAGCTTTAACATAAATATTAACTTCGTCATACTTGCCACTATCATATTGTATGTATTTTCTTTCTACCTCCTTAGCTTCTGCACCATATTGATTATAAACAAAATTTTCAATATACGGTATCAAATTATCCTCAATCCCATAGCCTACAACCATTGACAATCCACCTACCTGCTTTTTTAAATCATCAACAGTCAAAATGAGATTTTTCAAAACATCTTCTGTCCTTTTCTGTGCTTCTGCTAATTCCTCAACACGCTGCTCTGTCCTCTTCTGTGCTTCTGCTAATTCCTCAACACGCTGCTCTGTCCTCTTTTGCGCTTCTGCTAATTCCTCAACACGCTGCTCTGTCCTCCTTTGTGCTTCTGACAGCTCAACTACATTTTCAGTTAACACACGAAATTCTTCTTTAGTTACTGATTGATTGATTTCATTATATATTTTTATTAGAAGATTGGTCAATACAGTAGCTTCTTTCTCGCCAAAGGTTTCTTTTAAATTTTGATAAATTTCAAACGTATTAATCATTCCCAACACCTCATTGCCGTATGATACACAACTATCTCCTCATGTTTTGTAATAAATATAGCATTAATACTATAAATATGTCAAGTAAATTGCACATCATATTCACTATTAAAAAAGCCTCTCCCCTGGTCACAGGCATGGGTAAAGCCAATTATTCACCAAAAATAAATTAAATAACACACCAATTACCGCATACACCACTTAAGAAAATATAAAATATGTATTTATACATTAGCTTCAACAATTGTAAATAAAAAGTATTGCAAAAACTCCTGATACCATTACGATACTTATTGTAGAAAGAATACTTTATAGTTTTTTATCATTCTTGCAGGAAGTCATATCATGAAAATTACTGCAATCATACAGGCACGCATGCAATCAACAAGGCTTAAAGGAAAATCAGTCCTTCCGCTTGCAGGCAAACCACTGCTGTACCATGTTATACAGCGTGCAAAAGCCATACAACAGGTCACACAGGTGGTTGTTGCTATCCCCAACGATGATGACAATAACCCGTTAGCTGATATTGCACAGCTTTGTAATGTTAATGTATTTCGAGGACCCTTGCACAATGTACTTGAGCGCTACTTTTTAGCATATAAGCAGTATGGTGGCAACTACATAGTGCGTATCACTGCCGACAACCCTTTTACCGACAGCCATTTTGCATCGGTTGCTATAAAAGAAGCATTACGCACAAAGGTGGATCTTTGTGCAGTAAAAAACCTGCCACTTGGCACAGGAGTGGAAGTCATTGCTTCCACTGCCCTTGAAGAAGCATATACGAACAGTACAAAGCCCTACCATTTTGAACACGTAACACCGTATATAAAAGAAAATCCTGATACCTTCAACATTCATTATTTTGATGTAGCTTATAAAAATCCTTTTCCATCACTTCGCCTGACAGTGGACACACAGGAAGATTATATGCTTGCATCTACAATTTATGATGCGTTGTATAACGAGAGCGTTTTTTCACTGAGCGATGTCATTGCATTCCTTGAAAAAAACCCGCATCTTGTGAAACTAAACGCATCCATACAGCAAAAACCAATGACATCGCATGAATAACATGGACATAACAATCATAACCGATTCAGGCCCACACATAGGCCAGGGCCACTGGCAGCGCATGCTATTCTTTGCATTGTACTGCGCACACAATGGCATACCCGTTACACTGTTACACAAACATGGCGCGTCAACACCTTTAGGCTTTCCTTTAAAGGTAAGCGATAGTATTCCGCAAAACACTCACTGCATTATACGGGACATGCGTGATTCATCAAAAGAAGAAATTGAAAATTTGAGGGCGATAGCACCTGTTATCGTCATCGATGACTGTGGAGAAGGCCGAACACTTGCACACGCAGCTATTGACCTTTTGCCAAATATTTATGGCAACACTGCAAATACTTTTCAAGCCACTATGCCGCTTTTCCTGTACGGCTATAATTTTTACCAGTCACTATCGCAAGCTCCACCCAGTATATCAAAAGACATAGATTGTTTTATATATGCAACCACATTTGATGCAACACCACTGTGTGATTCATTAGGCAAACACTATAGCTTTGTGTGCAGTGATGGCAACACATTCATAACAAACACACTATTATCAAATCGTAGCTATACAAATCTCATTGCACGCAGTAAGGTAGTTATATCCCACTTTGGTATATCTATTTACGAAGCAATGCTGTGTGGTTGCCATTGTATTATTCTCAATCCAACAGCCTATCATGATGAACTATCGCACACATTGCAAAACACCAACGTGCTTGTACACCACCAGCTTTATAATCAGGCAGATATTCCCAAAATCATGGAAATTTTAAAAAATTTTGTTGAACAGGCAAATACGCCTGTTGATACTGCCCATTGCATAAGCACCATCCAGACAAATCTGAAAAACTTTTACGATGCGCTACGATTAATTATCACATCATAAACGGAAAGAGGTTGTACCAATGGGATATTCGGTATGTTATAAAATACTGCAGTCACATCTCAAAGAGGGAAAACTTGAACCGGGAACTGAAATTGGCATTGTCATTGACCAGACATTGACTCAGGATGCAACGGGCACCATGGCGTATTTGCAGTTTGAAGCAATGGGCATTGACCGTGTAAAAACTGAGATCTCTGTGTCGTACGTTGATCACAATACATTGCAGATGGGCTTTGAAAATGCTGATGACCATAAATACCTGCAGACCATGAATGCCAGATACGGAATCTATTATTCTAAGGCAGGCAACGGTATATGCCATCAGGTGCATTTAGAGCGATTTGCAAAGCCAGGAAAAACATTGCTTGGTTCTGACAGCCACACACCCACCGCTGGTGGCATGGGCATGGTAGCCATTGGTGCTGGTGGGTTAGATGTTGCCGTTGCTATGGGTGGAGGACTGTTTTATTTAACCTGCCCAAAAGTTATAAATATTTATCTTACCGGAAAACTTCGTCCGTGGGTTAGCGCAAAGGATATTATTCTTACAGTGCTTCAAAAACTTACTACAAAAGGTAATGTTGGCTATGTGATAGAATATACAGGGCCTGGCATTACAATGCTTTCAGTGCCTGAGCGTGCAACCATTACCAATATGGGTGCCGAGTTAGGTGTAACCACGTCGCTTTTCCCCAGTGATATGGTTACCTATGAGTTTTTAAAAGCACAGGGCAGAGAAAAAGATTTTATTGAACTTCTTCCTGATACCGATGCAGTTTACGATAAGATTATTGAACTTGACCTTTCCAGCATAGAGCCAATGATAGCCTGTCCTCACTCACCAGATAACGTGGTAACTGTTGAATCAATTAAAGGCATGAAGGTGGATCAGGTTGCCATTGGCAGTTGTACTAACTCATCGTATAAAGATTTAGTCACTGTTGCAAAAATTCTTAAAGGCAAAAAGATTCATCCCCATGTTAGCTGTATTCTGGCTCCAGGCTCAAAGCAAGTGTTACAGATGTTAGCCAAAGAAGGGTACTTAGCTGACATTATTGAAAGCGGTGTGCGCATTATGGAATCTGCCTGCGGTTTTTGCATTGGCAATGGCGGTGCACCCATTTCTGGCGGCGTGTCATTGCGCACCAACAACCGCAACTTTGAAGGGCGTTCAGGCACTAAAGATGCAAAGGTGTACCTGGTAAGCCCTGAAACCGCTGCGCTATCGGCCATTGAAGGCAAGCTTGTAAATCCTTTAGATATGCCTGCAAGAAGCTTTCCCCAAATAGAATTGCCAAGCACATTTATAATAGATGATTCTATGATCATTCCACCGTTTCAGTCAGATGAACCTATATTCAGAGGTCCAAACATTGGCCAGCCTCCAAAAACACAGCCCCTACCACAAACCATTCATGCCGTGGTGGGCATAAAGGTTGGCGACAAAATTACCACTGACCACATCATGCCTGCAGGGCAACGTTTGAAATATCGATCCAATATTCCTGAATATGCAAAATATGTTTTTGAAATGGTCGATAGTTCATTTTCAAAACGCGCACTTGATAATAAAGAAAAAGGGCTGGCAACAGTAATCGTTGGCGGTGTAAGCTACGGACAGGGCTCAAGCCGTGAACATGCGGCTATATGCCCTGCATATCTGGGAGTAAAGATAGTGCTTGCTAAATCGTTTGAACGCATTCATACAGCAAATCTCATTAACTTTGGGATTTTGCCACTGATATTTAACAATGAAAGTGACTATGACAGCATACAGGTGGGGGATACCGTTGTAGTGAAGGATTGCATAAAACAGGTTGAAAGCGGTACCATGATTACATTACTCATCAATAACAAATCTGTACACTGTACATTGCTTGCAACTGATAGGCAACGAAAGATTTTAATTGCTGGGGGGCTACTTAATTATACCACACAGCACTAAGGGATCATTTCAACAACCTTAACATTGAATCCACAGAAGGGGAGCCACCCCTTCTTTTTTGCTTTTTCAGCAGTGACAATGATATACGGTATATATTCAGGTTCAAATGGCTCACGCAGCAGGTTCCAGCCTATCTCATGCATAAGCTTGTTACCTTTTTGGTTGTTACACCATTTGCATGCGCACACCAAATTATGCCAGCTAGAAAAACCTTCCTTTAAGGATTTGCCAGTTACCACTTCCCATCTGCTTCGCGGGATAACATGGTCAACAGTAAGGTATTTCATCTGGAAGCGTTTACCACAGTACTGACATTGCATGTCATCACGGTAAATGACATTAAGCTTTGAAAACACAACCTTGCGACGCGGCAGATGATGGTAGTTAAGAATAGCAATAACAGAAGGGACTTTAATTGCTATTGATGGGGAGCGGATAAAAGTATCTTCCTCAACAACGGGCACAGCTTTGTCGGAAAGCAATAGGCATATTGCCTCTTTTACCGTTGTTATTCGGATGGGAACAAACCCTGCATTTAGTACCAGTACCTCAGATTCAATCATGGTGTACCACCTGTACGCACACAAGCGTTACAGGTAATAAAAAAACCTGCTTATAAAATTTGCATAATGATAGCTGTTGTACAAGGTATGTCAACAATATTTAGTAAAAAAATATTATTTTTTTTCACATTAAAAATGAAGCATACAGTTAATAGATTAAAATATTTTGGCTCCCACCGCTGCAACGGTAGTAGTCTACATCAATAAAAAATTCATGCAGTACATTATCCCTTTACCAACAGGGATAGCCTGTCAGACTTTTCACTAATGGATTTTGAATATTCTTTTATTTTGCTGTTTGTTGTGGCAATACTATCAGCCATTGATGAAATGATGTTTATTGATTCCAGTGTGTTAGTCATTACATCTTTAATTTTTTCTGATAACTGGAATATATCATTAGATAGTTTATCAATTTGAATAACTTGCTCTTTAACCTTTTGCAATTCATCAGTCTGATTGTTGACAACCTTTTGAAACGATACTATACCATCTTTAACAGTTCCAATTAGTGAAAAGATATCTGAAAGTGCTGTATTTGAATCCTGTGAAAGTACAACTATGGAATGTATATCCTGCGCAATGCTTGCAACACGCTGACTGATCATCCCTGACTGTTCAGCAGTTGCTGCAGCCAATTTCCCAATTTCGTCTGCCACAACAGCAAAGCCCCTTCCTGCCTCCCCAGCACGAGCAGCTTCTATTGATGCGTTTAATGAAAGTAGATTAATCTTATCCGAAATCTCATCTATTACAGCAACAAATTGCTCAATTTCATGGCTGCCCTGCTGGAGTACATTCATATTAGTGATCATAGTGTTGAGGGTATTTTCAGCATTTTTTGCTCTTGAAACAATAGATTCAATAATACCTATAAATCGTTTATTTTCATTAATAAGTGCAGTATATGCATTTTCCATTGTAACCACATATTCCTGTGATTTTTTCCCCTGCTCTTTCTGAGCTTTCAAAGCGTTATGCAGTTCTTCTAACGACATCTGTAAACCGGAAAACGAATCCTGGATGTGAGTTGTCATTTCAGCCTGTTTACCTGAAACTTCTGAAAAAGTTTTACTGATTAACTCAAGTTCACGACTTACCTGAATAAAATCATTTGATATAACATTGACAGCACTTACAATGGCTTCAAGATGGGATGCTTTTTGTAATGCTTCTGCTTCACTCACTTTCTTTTCTTCATAGAGCATACCAATATCTTTACGCATAACATTGATTCGGTCAGCTAATGCAAAAGACAAAAATAGCACAACAAAAGCAGATCCAATCTGAATACTCCACTGGGTTGCAAATGTGGTTGGCAGTACTCCAAAAGTTTTTAAAGCATATAACAAAACCCCTATGGATAATCCTAAAAAACCAACTGCAAAAAAACGAGCAATCCGTGATTTTTTCAATAATGCATACGCCTGCATGGGAAATAATACCGATACTGCATATATTGTAAATCCAGTTGCTATTTTAATTGCTAATTTATATTGTATTGCCAGACTGGAAAGTACTATTATAATGCCTGGTATAATTATTAATACCATATTAGCTATTATCATTTTCCTGCTTTTCCATAAAACATCAGTTGCACGCAGTAAAAAAATGGAGCAGCTTGTTATAGTCAATGCCATAAAAAACGGCAGTGAATTATTTCCCCACCAAACATGGTTGGGCCACAAATATTGATATGCATAGCCATTCAGGCTCATCTGCAACAATATCCAGGATGCTATGAAAAGAACATACAGTAAATATGAAATATCTCGTATAGATACAAACACAAATAAATTAAATATTACCATAATGATCATAAGCCCGTAATATATCCATATAAGAGGCTGCTCAATATTAAGGTGATCTAAAAATCCTTTTACTGAAAATATGGTTGTGGTAAAATTTAGTGAACTTGTGGTTACAATTTTACAATAATAAGTATTTTCTCCAGGATACATATCCAGCAAAAACACAAAACCTACATCAGTTATCGCTCTTTTTTTAAAAGGGAAACTATCACCCGCCACTTCTTTTCCATAGTTCCCATCTTCAAGAGGTTTATAGAATTCTATATAGTCAATCATGGGATAGGAAATGCGTAGAAACGCCGTATGATGTACTTTGGAAAAGTTGTTGATGGTAAACCTGAACCAGTATGCACTTTCAGTAAATCCAAAATTTGCGGTTTCTTTTCCCACCGCTTCCCATTTTTTTATGTTAATAATATCACTCAATACAAGCTTGTTGTTTCTGTCTTCAACATATTCTAACATAACTGGAATTTTATCAGGCATTGTATCATGTATTTGTATCACCTCAGCATATGTGTAACAAGGAGCCATGCAAAGTATTAATGGCATAATGGCAGGAAAGAATATAAATTTTAACAAAGTAACACATCTACTTGCAATTTTTATTATGGCATTACTAGTTTTCATGGTGGTACCTCATGGAATATAGATACATCCATATTTTAATCATCTACAATTATAACCCCAAGTATGCATACACTTTATTATGTCATGCTAAATCCCAATGTATCCGCACTATAAAGATGCATATCGTAAAACGCAGGGAAATGAAAGCTTTATTATCAAGCTTCAACTATCGCCGTTTACTATAATTTCAACAATCCTTGTTACTATTGTTCATAGTACAATTACCATACACCAATACTTGCTCAATAGTATCATCATAATGCCACTTGAATGTCATGCGTTACCATACAAAGAAAAATCAGTGCATAATATTAATATTTCATATAAATGCATCACAACCACGTTTATTAAACAATGGGATAATTTGCTGGCAAGGAGAACATTGGATTTTTTAGTACTGACATGTCAGTACTTTTTTGTCAATAAAAAAACTATTTCCCGATAACTATCGCACAAAAATATTTAAAAATAAATCTTGATATTTTATGCTATATACACTATTGATAGTTCTATTAAACGTATACAGGATAGCAAGATACAATCTTTGTAAAGGAGATATTCGCCATGAAAAATATTTTTTGCTATATGATTGCTGCCTGCATCACACTTTCCATTGGATGTGCTTCTGACCTTCCTATACGAGATATGTCCAAAGCTCGCTATGGGATAACCGAAGCTGAAGAAGTAAAGGCAGACAAGTATGCACCTGAAGAACTGGAGAAGGCAAAACAATACCTTTATGACACGCATACATTGTTAAAAGAAGATAAAACAAAGGACGCTCAAAAAAAATCAGTAGAATCACTGGCAGAATCCCAAAAAGCTATTGAAAAGTCTCTGCCACTATATGCAAGCGATATGCTTACAGAAGCCAATGAAAGCCTGCAGCAGGCTGAAATGCTTAACGCCAAAGAATTTGCAAATGTTGAATATGCACAGGCTGCAAGCTCTCTGGATGAAGCAACCAGGCTTAATGCCGATAAAAACTATCGGCCATCAATTCAAAAATCGAAAGAGTCAATTGGCTTTGCTAATGAGGCAAAAGCCAAATCACTGGCAATGATTCCGCAACTTAAAGAACAGCTTGTAGTACTGGAAAATGAAAAAGAATCACTGCGCACCCAGCGTGGTGATGAATTTGCAAAAGACGAATTGTCAAAAACCGAGCAAAAAATTAATGAAGCCACTACAAAACTTGAAGAGCAAAACATAGTTGCAGCAATTGCAGCAATGCAGGGGGCAAAAGAATCTTTACTACAGGCAAAAATAGCTATTGAAAAAGGAAAAGCATCTGAATCCCTGGAAGCCGCAAAAAGCCTTTACACACAGGTCAGTGAAAGGGAATCTTCCCAAGAGATGGCACAAACACTTACTGAAGCTGAAAAACTTATAGCAAATAGTCAGGATCTCTTTTCAAAAGAAAATTATATTGAATCATACGACGCTTCACAGCAAGCAATAACGGTACTAAATTCAATGCTCATAGCTATGGAAAAGAAGGAAGAAGCCATTGCAATGCAAGAAGAAGCTAAAGAAGGAGAAGAAGTTATTACTAAAGAAGAGCCAAAAAAGGAATACAAAGAATATATTGTCCAGTATAATCCCAAAGCACGTGATTGCCTGTGGAGAATAGCTCTTAAAGTATATAACAATGCACGCCTGTGGCCTCTTATTTATATAGCCAACAAAGATCAGATTAAAGATCCTGATTTAATCTTTCCTGGTCAGCGATTTATCATTCCTGCAGTAGAAAAGGAAAAGAAGGAACCAGGTACTGAAGAAAAAGCAAAATCTAATTAAACTAGTGCACATCTATTTGCCAATGCGTGTAATGCACATTATCCTGATGGTGCTTGCTTTGAGGCTGCCCCTGTATGCTCGTGGCATACCGCTTGATTCGGTATACCTGAGTACATCTTCAGCCGAATACCAGAAATTGTTTTTCACACGCCTTGATTACTATCAGAGTATTGGGGCACAGTTTATAGATTCTGGTATTGCATATGCAGGATGGCTCAACGGGAAACAAGTTATCTATATAAAAGAATACGGTAACACAAATGTTGTTATCATCAATACTATCGCTACCCGCAAAGCATACCCGTTGTATCAGTTCAAAGGAACAGTTATATCAGCACGCATTTCATCTAACGGTGCATACATTGCTGTAAAATATTTCAACACCAATAAAATTCCCCAGCCACAATTGCTCTTGATTCATATACCAAAGAAAACCATCAAAGTATTACAAACTTCATCTGCAGGTATGGATTATTCTTTTTCCCGGGATGGCAATTCAATCTATTTTAAAAATAACAACTGCATTGTTGAGGTTATGGGCGATAGTTACCCGGGAAAAGAAATCCTTTGTCGTGACAGCACCCCACAGTGGGATGAAAACACAGTGATTTTAGATCACAGCAGTCACAGGCTTTTTGTCAGTGGATCATCCGGCAATTATGATGTCTATGTGCACAACAATCTATCATGGAAAAAGCTTTTTACTGCCATAACCCCGGCCGAAGTCTTTATTACCAATAATTCTGTCTTCTATACTGCAGGCTTTCCCGGAGGTTATACGGTGAACCTGTATTCATTGCAATCGGGAAAAACACAGAGAGTTTTACCCGGTTCATTCAATCCATCATTGCATATGATGGGAAATACTGCTATTTTCCTGAATAACGCATTTATCACGCTATACGATAGTTCTAAGAATAAACTATTGCCAACTACAATTGAAAGCGATGAGGCAAAACTGTCCCCTGATCTTTTTTCTATTGCTTCAACCCTGTACAGTCGTCTCTTTATACTACCCACTGCCAATATTCTTACATTAGACCCTCAATCAAAACGATACCTTGCCACAATGGAATCACAATACACCTTGATTTTGCAAAAAAAGAGTATGTATACATCCCCATACAGCTTTACTTACATACAACAAAAAAAGGCAACGATAGCATCATTGCTCAAATTATTTTAATACGAGTTCATTATATAGTATAATGAATACAAAGTTATTTATGGTATTTAATAGTAAATGGCGTTTTGCAATAACACATTTGTAGTATAGATTTCCATCATTCCTTCCATTTCCTGTTTTGGATGGCTTTATGTTTATTATCCAATAGAACATATCCCTATCAGCATTGCTGATTATTATTTGCACAGTTTTTTATATTATATTTCAATTTGTAGTTGCAATTTGTTCCGATAGTAGTATGATTGTGTTATACATATACTTTGGAGGGAACATATGAATATAGAAACGACCACCTGTATTGTTTCTGAGCATTTAGAACTTTTCAAACACTATGCACCTCTGTATAAATTACCACTGCATACCTTTATTATTAATTTTATAAACTATGTGCTCTCGTATAAACGCATCCCGGTAAAAAGCTATAAACGGTTGCAATATAGAAAGCGGTATCAAACCTGGAAGCGGGTACATCTGTATTTGTATGAGAATGAGTATGAGTTTGTGATGGATGTGCGCAAAATATGTAAGATGTCACTGGCTAAGGTTATAGCCTATTGTGTAGAGAATTATCTGTATGATTTTCTTGCTGCATTAGACAGTGAAGAAAATACCGATAACTATCGCTTTAGCGGCTACACATTTTCATTTTATTTAGAAGAAGGCATCCCGTGTTGTCAATTTTACTGGGGACCACCGCCAGAATTGGTGAAACTCGCCACCCAATAGCCCCACAACTAAAGCTGATAGCTTAAAATAAAATATAAGTATACTTTTACACAGCTAATAGTATATCAGCCTATTATCTTAGTTACTCCATTTATAACAAAGACAAACGTTTTCTTTTCTACGCTTCTGTCGGTTGTATCAGTATTCCTCAACTAAGCAATATGAAGATATCTTTTAACAGTATTTGTTATTATGTTACCACACATCATGATTATTGGCCTTATCTGTATTATTCTACAAACTACAATGCCACCGCCTAAATTGATGTAATACCTATAATTTGATGAGCATACAGCGTTATGCACTCCTTATTATATGTGCATTGATATATGTTTTGGTTTATGCTTTGAGTAATATGATGCGCACATATATATTATTGCGATGGTAACTCATATACACATTTTTGCATTATTACTCAAAGTCAGTTCCTATATGAAAAGATAGGGTTACGCTAAGTGGCATTCTACACCACATAGTGGTAATCAAATATTAATTTGACAATTTTTGATTATATTTATACAGATTGAGACTGTATCAACACTGGTTGCTGGAGAAAGCTATGGATCGCAATTTAGCATTGGAAGTTGTCCGTGTTACCGAGGCAGCAGCTCTGTGGGCTGCCCGTTACTATGGCAGAGGCGATGAGGCAATTGCTTCAAAAAATGCCGTGGAAGCCATGTACAAGGTATTTTCAACAGTATCATTTAAAGGACATATCATTATGGGAGTAAATGATACCCACTCGCCTTTAGCGCAGGGAAACATTATGGGTCATGCTGATCATCCAGAGGTAGATATTGCTCTGACCCCCATTGATGGACATGCTACCTTAGCGCAAGGTGGGTACAATACCATATCAGCTATCGCCATTGCCGAACACGGGTCCATGCTCAATGCGCCACCAATTTATATGGAAAAGATTGCTGTGGGCAAGGAAGGCCGTGGAGTTATTGATATCACCCAATCCCCTGAAGTTAACATAAAGCGCGTTGCCCGTGCAAAGGGGAAGTACATAGAAGATATCACCGTGTGTATACTGGACCGTGAGCGCCACAGGGAACTGGTGGAACGCATACGGGCCTTAGGGGCAAGGATTAAATTAATCAAGGATGGCGATATTTCAGGAGCCATCGCCACGGCACTTGATGATACCCCTATTGATATGCTTATGGGTGTTGGTGGTGCTCGTGAGGGAATACTATCGGCAGCAGCATTGAAATGCCTGGATGGCGATATGCAGGCACGGTTTATCTATCGCGATGAAAACGATAAGGCGATGGTAAATGCCATGGGCATTAGCGATTTAGATAAGATTTACACGCTGTCAGACCTTGCAAAAGGTGAGAACATTATGTTCTCAGCAACTGGCATCTCCGATGGGGAGTTACTTCCTGGTGTGCGCTTTATGGCAGGAGGGGCAAAGACGCATTCCATTATTATGCGCTATAAAACCCATACCATCCGTTACATTACAGCAATACACCGCTTTGACTACAAGCCAGTATATTAAATGTTTGGAGATAGTTACCATGGATATAACCTCGTATATTCTACACCATACAATGGAAGCAATTTTAGTTGCAGGAATACTGATTGCTCTTTCTGGATTTATATTGCGCAAATATAAAATTTTGTCGATAGTGCTTATAGTGATAGCATCGTTAATTATATATGTGTTGCTGTATAAAACATCTCCACTACCACAACAACCACAAACACAGGAGAAAAATGCCATTGAATAATGATGATAACAATTACATTGAAATTATAAAATTTTTATTGCAGAATTATATACAATATTGTATATTATATTTTATTATAATGTTCTGGGTATGCCTGTTTATGGTGTTTATACCAAAACGTATACTGTAAGGTAATACAGCAAACCTGATGCATGTACTTATATTGTCATTTTGACAAATGTAGTTGGGGGAAATCTTAAATTTAATTTCTCTTTTCAAAAAGTCACAAATTGGAAATGATACTAAGAATTAACTCTATATAATATTACGGAGCTGTTCATGAAATTGCACTTAGTCAAATCGCACAGTACTATAGAAAATTGTATATCAGACAATGTTAAAACGCTCCCACCTTCAGGTATCCGTGAATTCTTTGATATTGTATACAATACGCCTGACTGCATCTCATTGGGAGTTGGCGAACCAGATTTTGTTACACCCTGGCGTATCTCTGATTCAGGCATTTATGCCATAAAAGATGGTAACACCCATTACACATCCAACAAAGGTTTGTTAGAGCTCAGGCAGGCTATTGCAGCACACATTAAAAAAAATCATAATGTTGAATACAACCCGGAAACCCAGGTGCTTGTAACCATCGGTGTTAGCGAAGGCCTTGACATTGCACTGCGAAGCATTGTTAATCCCGGTGATGAAATTATCTACTTTGAGCCCTGCTATGTTTCATATTCAGCAACCATTAAATTGGCGTATGGAAAAGCGGTTCCTATCGCCACCCATTTTAAAGATGGATTTGCCATTGATATTGATGCTTTAAAAAAGGCCATTACCAGTAAAACAAAAGCCATAATGCTCAACTATCCTTCAAACCCAACCGGTGCATCCATCAGTAAAGAAAATTTAGAGGCGATAGCTGCCATTGCTATTGCCCACAATTTAATCGTTATTTCAGATGAAATCTATGATGCCATTACGTACAATGGAGAACACTTTTCAATCATATCCATACCCGGAATGGTTGAGCGCACAATTTACCTAAACGGCTTTTCCAAAGCGTATGCTATGACTGGATGGCGCCTGGGATACGCATGTGGACCTGAACCCATTATCAGCGCAATGAACAAGATTCACCAGTATACCGCACTGTGTGCCCCATCCATAGCGCAGTATGCTGCATTAGAAGCCTTACAAAGGGGACAGCGCGATGTTGCGTCAATGCGTTCGCAGTACCTGAAACGTCGAAATTTCATCACTGCACGCTTAAACGAGATGGGACTACCCTGCCTGCCACCCAAAGGTGCGTTTTACGCTTTTCCTGATATATCACCAACAGGATTATCCTCACGGGATTTTGCCCTTGGGCTTTTAAAAAGCCATAAGGTTGCTGTGGTGCCAGGCACTGCCTTTGGAAGCGCCTATGACAATCACATTCGCTGTGCCTATGCCACATCTATGGAACAGCTCAAAGAAGCCATGGACCGCATGGAAGATTTTGTAAAGGGATTGTGATTAAGGCTGATGCACGAATGTATAAACATAAGAAAATAAATAAAAATATTAAATAAAGTGCGCTCCCACCGCCTTTGATAGCATGGTTTATTATCAAACATTTTTAAAATATTATTATTTACAAAATTAAAAAAGCATGTACTATATCTTTTTAATTTGTATCAATAAATGATTACTAATTTATGTAATTGTAAAAATTTAATTTCATGATATGCTACTTACGCAGATTTTGAAAACTCTTGTTATGGAGGAAAGCTATGAAATTGCGCACAATGATAATTGTTTTATTTTTATCAATAACTGTTACATTACCACTGCATGCAGGTGACCTTGGTGTGGGAGTTTCCGGCTGGTATGCTGATTGGAAAATGTATAACCCAGATAGCCCTGATGATAAAACCACCAAAATGGATCCTGCTTTTTGCATTGGTCCATCTATTTCATATCAGTTTACTCAATCGTGGAGCACTACACTGGTAGCATTGTTTACGCCTATACCGTATGAAATGACAAATGAAAATAGCGAAACAACAAAAATCAGACGCTATGATTCTGATTTAGTTATAAACTATCAATTACTAAGATACCTGAAATTTTTCTTTGGTGGTAAATATTTAGGTTTTACATACAATGATGGTATACATCATGGCGCAGGGCCTGGTGGTGGTATTGGGTTAACTATTCCCGTTATTGGCAATTTTTATTTTCTTGGAAATGCTTCAGTCCTGTATTTGTGGGGAAGCCATAAAGATAATGCTGGCACAAGAGATTTTACTGAATATGGCTATAATACAGCAGTACAGTTAGCATATTATGCAGCTTCAGCAGGTTTAACCACTTCAATTGGCTATAGATATCAGCTTATAAAATCAAAATATGATACTGATGATCCTTATGGTAAAAAGGACGAGCATACATTTAAAGGGTTTACTTTCCTTATAGTGAAATCGTTTCACTGGGAATAAATTTTTAATTCTATTATAAAGGAGTTTTTATTGTGAAACTAAAAATATACATT
Source organism: Spirochaetota bacterium (assembly GCA_040756435.1). Lineage (NCBI taxonomy): Bacteria > Pseudomonadati > Spirochaetota > Spirochaetota bacterium. Next base: position 53,925 of record JBFLZD010000007.1, read on the forward strand.
ATGATGTTTGCAATTCTTTTTGCTGCATCAACACTATATGCTGCTGATCTTGGTGTTGGTATATCAGCATGGTATGCCGACTGGAAAATGGAAAGCAAATTGTTAGGTACTTCCAATCTTGAACCAGCTTTATTTGTGGGCCCAACTATCTCTTATCAGTTTGAAGACAAATGGAGCATCACTTTAATTGCTCTTGCAACCTTAAATAAATATGAACAGAAGATTTCTGCAAATAATTCTTTAAGATACAGGAGATACGATGTAGATTGTACCCTTAACTATCAGATTTCCCGGTATATCAAGTGCTTTGCAGGAGTGAAGTATTTAGCTTTTGATTTTAATTCTGACAATGATAATGGCATAAATCATGGAGTTGGACCAGGTGCAGGTATTGGTTTTTCATTCCCAATTATTTCAAATGTGTATCTTCTTGGTATAGTATCTGGCATCTACGGTTATGGACTGGAAACAGTTGAAAACCCGCCTCCAGGTAGCCCGGAGAATAGAAATTTTTATTCATTTGGAATTAATTCTTCCCTACAACTGGCATATTACCTTCAGGCTGTCGAAACAACAATTACAGCTGGGTATCGTTATCAGTACATTCAGCTTCATTACCTGGATTATGGAACTGATGAAGACAACAAATATGATAATCATTTTAAGGGGTTTACAGCATCAGTTGCTAAATCATTCTAGTTTTATAGTAATATAAATACCAATAACCATTTTGCGGCAAAATAACTTAAGTAAAACTATACATAAATTGGGATGAGAACAACCTTTGATAAATTCGCCGAAGTATTTGTTAAATCAATACTTTTTTGTGAAATGCATATGCATTTTGCTACTATAACATATATATGAACCAGTGGATGGGCTTACCATGATTTCCTTTGAAGGCTACGATAATATAATAAATAAAGTGTATCAGTCAGGCAATGAACATGTGTTTGCCTTCTGGGATCATCTGACCAGTGAGCAAAAAAGACATCTTTTACAGGAACTATCGCTCATAAATTTTGATGAATTGAACCAACTATTTGTTCTTACCAAAAAGCATACCATACCAATGGATTTTGAACCTGCTCCTTTCACCCGTCTGCCACAAACGCCGGAAGAACACAAAGAATTTGAAAATGCAAAACAGGTTGGAATTGATACTATCAAGAAGGGCAAGGTTGCCGCATTTGTGGTTGCCGGTGGACAGGGAAGCCGTTTGGGATTTGATGGTCCAAAAGGTATATTCCCAATAGGACCAGTGAGCAATAAAACACTATTCCAAATTCACGCTGAAAAGATAAAAGCATATGAAAATAAGTATGGGATTGATATCCCATGGTGCATCATGACATCAGAAGCTAATCACAATGCAACGGTGGACTATTTTGAAAAAAATAACTTCTTTACCTTGAATAATGACAAAGTTTTTATATTTAAACAAAATATGATCCCTTCCCTTGATGAGCAGGGAAAACTTATTTTAGAAACACCATATTCAATTTTCAGGAATCCTGATGGTCATGGGGGAAGTTTAACGGCATTATACCAGTCGGGTACGCTTTCTAAACTTTTAAACATGGGTATTGAAGTGCTGTCATACTTCCAGGTTGACAACCCGCTGGTTCGCATTATTGACCCTGTTTTTATTGGTTTTCATGTAAAACATAATGCCGAAGTTTCAAGTAAGGCATTACAAAAAGCATACCCTGAAGAGAAAATTGGCGTATTTGTAAAATTTTCCAATGGCAGGATAGGTGTTGTTGAATATTCTGACCTGCCACAGGAAAAACAATACGAAAAAGATGAGCGGGGCAATTTACGGTACAGTGCAGGTAGTATTGCTATTCATCTTTTTGATACACACTTCATTGAAAAAATAGCACAAGGTAATATTTCACTACCCTTCCATGTTGCTAAAAAATCCATTCCACAATATTCAAATGATGGAAAAAAAACTATCACCGGCTATAAATTTGAAAAGTTTGTTTTTGATGCTCTGCCATTAACTGAACACAATTTCATCATTGAAACGAAACGCGAAGAAGAATTTGCTCCCGTAAAAAACAAATCAGGTGTTGATTCGGTTGACACTGCGCAGGAACTTATGATAAATCTTTACAAAAAATGGCTTTTACAAAAAAATATAGTAATTCCAAAAGTTGTTGAAAAAATAGAAATTTCGCCATTATATGCCGTTGAACCTGATGATGTGCCTGGTTCACTTCCAATACCGCAGCAAAAAGAGGTATATATTTCATGAAACGATACATTGAAAAAGTTAATACTCTCATTGAATCATTTCCCTATATCAAAGAATTTTATGGCAAAACCATAGTCATAAAATATGGTGGACATGCCATGGAAACTGATGAGGGCAAACGTTCATTTGCACAGGATATGGTTTTGTTAAAATACGTTGGCATTAATCCAGTAATAGTGCATGGCGGTGGACCACAGATAAACACACTCTTAAAACAGGTTGGAGTCGAAAGCTCCTTTGTTGGCGGCATGCGAGTGACTGATGCTCCAACCATGGAAATTGTTGAAATGGTGCTTGTGGGAAAAGTAAATAAAGAGATAGTTAATTATATAAATCTGGCTGGCGGAAAAGCTGTGGGATTATCAGGTAAAGATGGCAATCTTTTTGTTGCCCAGAAGATATATCATGACGTGAATGGACAGCAGATGGACATCGGGCAGGTGGGTACCATTAAGCAGGTTAATCCCCTGATTATTGAAACATTAGACAGAGAAAAATTTATTCCAGTTATTGCACCCATTGGATGCGATGAGAATGGTGTAACCTATAATATCAATGCAGATATTGCAGCCGGCAAACTGGCCGAAGCACTGAAAGCTGAAAAATTAATACTTTTGACTGATGTTGAAGGCATTAAGATTGATAATGCACTTATATCAACACTGCGTAAAGAAGAAGTAAATAATCTCATTGTAAACAACAAAATTACCGGAGGGATGATACCAAAAGTCAATTGTTGCTTAAGCGCATTAAAAGAAGGTGTTGGCAAAACTCACATTATTGATGGCAGAGTTGAGCATGCGGTACTTTTAGAAATATTTACAAATGCAGGCATTGGAACAGAAATAGTATAAAATACCTTTATAGTATATCTACAATTATCAATGTAAAATCATCTTCAAATTTTTTCTTGGGGTAAATCCATTTGTATGCAGCAGTTACTATTTCATTCTTTAAAGCTAAGATGTTTTTCTTTTTAGACTCACGGACAACCTCAAGCAATCGTTCTTCACCAAACAGTTCCCCTTTAGCATTTCTTGATTCAATTATACCGTCAGTGAATAATATAATCCTGTCGCCTTTGCTAATTTTTTCCTCTTCCACCGAAAAAAAAGGATTCTGATAAAAACCAATAGCTCCTCCTTTAGGCCTGAGCTGAAGAATAGAATCATTCCCCTTACATAGTATTGTTGCGTAATGCCCGGCATTACTGGTTTTTAAAATCATTTCTTTTGTATCAATAACAGCATATGCAGCAGTTATAAACTGATTCCCAATCCTACTGCATAATGCTTCCTCAATTGCTAGTAAAAACTTATCAGGTAAAGCAGCGTATTGATTAGCACTACCACATGCCATCTTAACCATTGCTGCACCAATAGAAGCAGGTATACCATGCCCGGAGATGTCAGCAATAAGTATCCCTACCTTATGTTCATCTATTTGTTGAATTTCAGCAATGTCCCCACCTATTACTTCAGCAGGTAGTATTACTGCTTCAATTGAAACATCTGGCAATTGAGGAATCTGAGTCTGTACTATAGAGTTATAAATTGTTTGTGCTATTTCAATTTCATTTTTTAAAATCACAAGCTTTTCATTTTCATCTTTTATGAGGTTATAGCGGTATCCTAATGCTATCGACAACAAGATGACATCAATGCTGGTACCTAAATGAAAACCATATCGGGTTATAAATACATCAGGCAGAATACCAAAATTACGTAAACTGATAAGACTCACACCAAAAAAAACAGCAACCATTGATGCTAAGTAAAAATATGCTGGTCTGTATTGATTTTTAATCGCTATTAAACATGCTATAAATGCAAGTAAAGTTGCAGCAATTACTACAGTATTGAGGCAAATAATTGAAAACGAAAGAGGTGCAAGTGGTATTGCAATTATTACAGGGACAATTAATGCAATAAATATTTGTATAAGAGTGTCATACCACTGTAAAAAATTACGGGTCATCAAGAAATTACGTGTAAATAGCATAAAAGAAATAACAGCAAGATTTCCTAAGAATACTATTGAAACATTATGAAACCATGGGGAGTTGGGCCAGAAAAATTGATATGCTAATCCATTAAAACTGATATTGCTTAAAGCTGAAAATAATACATATAGTATATAATAAAGATAGCTAATGTCTCGTAAGGTTATTAATAAAAATAAATTGTACAAAAACATTGCTATCATTATGCCAAAATAAAACCACAGCCCACCATATTCTTTTATGCTATTTTCCAATAGTGATGAATATGTCCGTATTTTTAAAGGGATGATAACTTCGCTTGTTGTCTTAACACGTATAAGATAGTGAGCTTTTTCATTATAATCCAATGTCAGGGGAAGTATAAAATTATTGAGTGCAATTTTTCTGTGATAAAATGGGAAAATATCACCTTCTTTTGCAATACAAGTGATGCCTTTTTCATTTACATGGTAAAATTCAAAATAATCCATTGTTGGGAATGACAAATCCACTAACCAATGTGTATGCGATGACCTGTTATGTACAGAAAAATAAAACCACCATGAAGAATCTGAATAACCTTCATTAATGCCTTTTCTTGTATTATCTTTAAATTTTGTTAGAAAACCATGCTTTATTATATCCTCTGCAGAAAGCTGTGAGGTTGTATCTTCCAAAATACTAATATATGGAGTGGTATCATAGGTATCGTTGGTATCATCAAGTACTACCGTGCCCGCAAAAGCCTGTAACGCTGATAACAGTATCATTACTACGATAGCATATATAAAGGCTTTATACGGCACTATATGGCAAACAGTAATTTTTATTACTTTATTAAGATGAATACAATTCATGGTAACAATATTTCAAATATCCTTAGATATTTTTTATATTCAATGTTTTCTTATTCATTTTGATTACTATACTATTTCATTACAAATTATTCCGGATCGCAAATTTATTAATATACATTGAATGATACACACCATATATAATAAGAAGCCGGCAAATATACATTGTATTATTCACTCAACGTTTTATATATTATTGTAGATAGTTATAATAAGAAACATTCTATTTTCAGATTGTACTCATGTCAAGGGATTATTATCAAAAAGGACAGACGTTTTAATTTTTAAAGTGCAAAAAAATATCAACGCAGCTTGACCTTTACTTAATATTTCAGTATAATACTATATACTATAATACTACAGGAGGATGACAATGAAAAAAAATATGGGTACAATTGACAGATTATTACGAACCATAATTGCCATAGTAATCATTGTGCTTTACTTTACCGGGCAAATTACAGGCACTGCAGCCATTATACTAGGTATCCTTGCCGTGGTTTTTTTATTAACCAGCGCAGTAAGCTTTTGCCCTTTATATGTCCCACTGAAGATTAATACTAAAAAACAATAGTAAATTTACCATTACCTGAAACACTATTCAGGAACAATGACTGTAAAATTGAATACCCCAGCAAATAAGGGGTATTCAATTATTTATTTATTCAGGTTTTCCAACGGGAATAATATAGAGTGGCTCTTCACCTTTTTCTAATGACAATATATCTTTAACCATGTCATCATGAAAAGCCCCAACCATGACGCAGCCCAATCCCAATGCAACAGCCTGTAAACTAATATTGTGTCCCGCATGTCCTGCCTCCATATGTACATACTGTATACCTCGATTTCCATAACGCCCGGTAGTTCGTTCATAGACAGCAGTTATTACAATAACCAATGGTGCCTCTTCAATAAACGTTTGATGCAAAGCTGCCCTGCACAGAGCACTGCGCAAATCATACGGCATCATGCGTTGTAATCCATGGTTTTTTACACTATACCAATACACACCTTTTTCTAATTTTTCTACATCTCCAATTATCGCATAGCAGTTTAAGGGATAGGTTGCACCTGCCGATGGGACAGTACGATAGCTACCCTGTGATATACCATTGGCAGCCCACAGTATTTGCGATAGTTCCTGTAAAGTGAGCATAGTATTAGAAAAGCTTCGCACCGAACGGCGCCTAACAAGCGCTGTTTCCACCGACATTTCACCATCAAATGACGGTTGTGGAAGGTTAATGATATCTCTATTCATAAAACTTCACCCAAAGGAAATTTTTTATCCATGCCCTCACGTTGTGGCAAGATAATAGATACATTCCATCTACTATTCTTTTGTATTTATTCTATTGATACATTAATGCAAAGTCAACCTTTTATACAACATGTGTTGTAGCTTGACAATTTAAGATATTCTATAGCGCTAATCCAGATTTACCGTATAAAGACGCGTTTAAATCTGTTCTGAATATTGGTACAGATATATTAGGATCAATGGTTAATACATTAATACTGGCTTATGTAGGAAGCTCGCTGTCATTAATACTACTTATCTCTATGCGCATACAACCAGGAATGCCTGTATGGATGATATTTAACTACAATCCTATTTTAAGTGAGATAGTTAAATCAATCATAGGTAGTATTGGTATGTTTCTATGTATTCCAATCACTGCATATATTTCAGTACATTTATATGGAAAAAAGGATGGTACCTTGAGATGAATTTCACCCCACCATTTAAATTGGTAGGGTGAAATAGAAGGACTACTTTTTAAACAACTCGTTAATTTCTTTTTCAAAATTTTTCATGATGATATTACGCTTGACCTTAAGAGTTGGAGTCATTTCCCCGGTTGCCTCAGTAAACTTCCTGTTTATTATCACATATTTTTTTACTCTTTCATACTCTTCAAGTTCCCTGTTTGCTAACTGGATATCCTCATCAACCAATTTTTTCAGCTTTTCATTCTCAATAAAATCCTCCCCAACACCAACACACATCCTGGCCGCACCCTCGCCAAAGAATACCAGTTTTGATTTATCGTATGGTATTCCTTCTTTATCAAACATTTCAATAAAAACATCAAATTTAGGAACAACCAGCGCGCCAACAAATGGCCTGTCATCAGCTATTGGGAATACAATATCAACATATCGTGATACAGAAAATAAACTTTCTATCTTTGCAGCAGGGACGTTTTTACCAGTATCCAGAACCATTATCCCTTTTTTCCTGTCTACAATTTTGATATATCCATCAGGCCCCATCTGAACTACATCACCGGTTTTATAAAAACCATCTTCAGTAAAAGCCTCTTTTGTTGCTTCAGGATTATTCCAGTAATTCAGGAATATATTGTCACCACGCACCTGCCATTCGCCATCACTTGCCACACGCCCTTCTACACCATTGCACACCGGCCCTACATAGCCAGGCAACACTTTATGTGGCAGGTTCAGATTAACAGTATTACAGGTTTCAGTAGCACCATACCCTTCATAAATCCTGACCCCCATGGCCATAAATACCTTGCATAAATCTGCAGGCAAGCTACCCGCTGCTGAAAATGCAAATCTGAATCTGCCGCCCAATTTTTCACGTACCTTGCTGAAGACAAGCTTATCAACCAATTTGTATTTAAATGCCAGCCACCTGCCAACACCTTCTGTAAAATCAATTCCTTCGGACATATCAACAAATCCATTTTCATCTGCACGGGCTTCTGTGAGTTGTAATCCGGTTTTAATTGCAAAATCAAAGATTTTCTTCTTGATTGGTGATTTTGCTGCCATATCACGCATTGCCATAAAAATGCGCTCATATATTCTTGGAACCGACATAAAAACCGTTGGCCTGAAAATTTGTAAATCTTCAACCAACGTCATTGGCGACGAGTATGCAATGGTTGCAGCAGCCATCATAGCGGTACCGTGACCACATTCTCTTTCATACGTATGCGCAAGTGGTAAAAATGAAAGTAACACATCATCTTCACGATATTCCGGAACAATACGCAAATCCCTGCAGCATGCTGCATTGATACTGAAATGAGTGTGTACAGCACCTTTTTGCCTTCCAGTGGTGCCTGATGTATACACAATAGTCATTGGGTCAAGTATGTTAACCGATCTCCATCGTCGCTCATACGCAAGCTTATCTTCAGCCAACAGTTTAATTCCTAAATCCCTTACCTGTTGTAGCGTTATAATACGTGAATCATTGCCTTTGTACTCATCTTTCAGTATGATGATTTTTTCCAGTGTTGGCATTTCCTGTATTGCACTCAGAGCTCGTGATAAAATTTCTTCATCCTGCACATATAAAATTTTAGATCCGGAATCATTGATAATAAAACTCATTTCTTTTGCTGAAAGTGTTGGATATACACACACCGTAATGCCACCAGCGCATAGTATTGAATAATCAGCCCATAACCACTGTGGCGCTGTATGAGAAGCTATTGCAACGCGATCACCTTTTTCAACTCCTAAGCTCATAAGGCCAGCAGTTAACTGTTTTACTATAATTCCTAACTCTGCGTAGGTTATGGATGTTGTAGTGTTTGGACCAGTTTTCCACCATTGTGCACGCCGGGTACCAAACCGTATTGCATTCCTGTTCAGCAATTCAGGGAATGTCAGTTGTTTTATATACCACTTATGTATCATAAAAGCCCCCTTGTAATTAATAAGAAAATCCGAAAAATACATAGCATATTTTATTACAATATTATATTAATTTGTATATGTCAAGTTGAATATTATAAATGTTGTTTTAAACAATAAAATATAATATACTGTATACCCCCGCCGCCGAAGGCGGCGGGGGTATACAGTATTTTATATTTTGTTCAAATTTCCATATTTAGGAATAATTAATGAAAAATTATGGTAACAATGCATCATTCTTTACCTGAGATTAATAAGTTCACGATATGCCCTGATTGCCTCATCACGAATTGCTTTTGTTAAGCTTAACGCAATCTCGGCTTTTTGCTGTGCAATCATCACCGTGTGAATATCCACCGATTCAGGTTCATATATCATCTGCTGTGTTAGATCTTCAGCATCCACCTGAAGGTCATTAACCTTCCCTAAAGCGTTTTTCAGTGCATCCATAAATGAACTGGCAACATCATCATCCTGCTGTTTTTGCGGCTTATCGCTGTAATGCAAAGGATGCGATGTCTTCATCACAAAGATATTTGATTTTGTTATTCCATTATTTTCCTGAATCATATCGCACACTCCCTGAAAGTATTCTTGATTCTATTATAGGTCGCTCACCAATCCCCATTTGTTGCCACTGACTTTTTCGCCTGTTTAATGTGGGTGGAGTCGATAGTTCATGTGAGCAGTTTATTTCGTTTATATATCCTTTTTCAAAATACATGTCATTACTCCTTTATTAAAAAAAATTTATACGCCACCTCTGCCAATTTCCAGTGCCTTTGAAAACATCGATTTGGCATTGTTAATCATCATTACATTGGCTTCATACGAACGTGATGCAGATATTAAATCAGTCATTTCCATAACCACGTTTACGTTTGGCATTTCAACATATCCCTGCTTTGGTCCTGTTTTAATTGCATCGGGATGTGACGGGTCATATACAAGCCTGAATTCTGAATTATCATCTTCTATCTTTACAACCCGTACGCCTTTTGGCTCACCATGATCTATACGTTTGGGAACCAATGGGGATTTATAAAATGGCCTTATATTGACTGGTGCAAATATCACCCGTTTGCGTTTATACGGTCCACCTTCAGGTGTGCGTGTGGTTGTTGCATTGGCAATATTATTGCTGATAACATCCATCCGCAATCGCTGAGCGGTTAATCCGGTAGATGCTATGTTGAAGCTATCAAACATTCCCATATAATGTTACCTCACTATACTGTTCTCATTACCATTTTTAACATTTTATAATTCTCATTTAAACTTGTTACGTATGCATTATATCTCATTTGATTTTTTGCCGCATCAACCATCTCTTTTTCTACATCCACATTGTTGCCATCATTTCGGTATGTGGTTGTATAATCTAAATTAACACGAGGTTGTACGCTGGTTATATCTTTTGGTTCAAAGAAATCGTAATGTCGAGGATCAGTTTTAAGGGCTTTAACATTCTTCATTGGATCCATATTATGAGCTATTGCCCTTTTTAACTCACTTTCAAAATTAACCTCACTGCGCTTAAAATGGGGCACATCTACATTAGCAATATTGTTGGCTATCACCTTACGGCGCAATGACTCAACATCTAACGCCTTTTCAAGTAGATAATTGGTTTGCATCATTTTGCTGTATTCAAACATTCTGACATACCTCGTGCTATTCGTTTCCATTTAGTGTATCGGCATATTGCAAAAAAGCTTTATTATATTTTTTGTGACATAATCGTATTACCCTCTTCCAAGATTGTTGGGAAACCTTATCCATTAATAAGTGATTTCTCACTCTTTCCGGATTGTTGGGAAACCTTATCCATCATAAAGTGATTTGATTTCTTTAAGATTGAACTGTTGAATTATCTTCAACCTGAAATATTCATAATCTTTATATCCACAGGCCATTTACGGTATGACTATTTTAGTATTTATCCCTTCCGCAAAGCTATTTGAAATTTTCGCGCAATGAATTCCTGATATACTGTTTCCATTTTTCAATCTGCCTTCCAAATTTTGCCAGCTCCGGTATTTGGATCAATTTCATTATCTCGTTACAATAAGATTTATAAGCATTTTAAACAACAACCACCGTGTCTCTTTATACAATCATCTATTCTCGTTGCCAGACCTTTTTAACCTCCCGAATTCGTAATTTATCAATAGTTTTTAAAAAGTGCTGTGTTAGATGAAAATGATCAAAGCATATTATTTTATCAAATACTGATAAATCTTCAACTTAGTGGTAACGCCTATTTTTCATTTTGTTCAGGAAAGCTTTCCCTCTTTTTGGATACTCTGAATATCCTTCTCTCTCTACCGTTAAAATAATATTTTTCCCCGTCATGCTATTTCCTTGACAAAACAGCCGTACAGTTCTACTAATTCTGTTAGTAAGTCCAATCTCATCTCACTTTTTTTAGATTTTTTTTGTGGTAAAAAAAGCATCTTAAAATCTATGATGTGATTAGTTACTATTTTCTTTTCATAATATTCAATTTTTTGAAATAATACAGAATGAGTTCAAATATTTAAAACTATTTATACAAGGTTACCATACATCATGACACATAAATATGATCCCACACATGCCCATCATCTTGACAGTCTTTTCAGGCGGTTGATGTATCCACCAGTCAAAATTCTTAAGCACATTGGATTGCAACCTGATGACATTTTCTGTGATATTGGTGCTGGCACAGGATTTTTCTCCATACCTGCGTCAGGATTACTTCCAAAAGGTAAAGTTATTGCAGTTGACATCCAGCCAGCCATGATTCAGTTACTATCGCAAAAAATAATGGATTTGCACATTAATAACATTGAGACTGTAGTTTCCACTGAAAATGATCTATTGCTTCCACAAGAATCTATCACTTTTGCATTTATGAGCTTTGTGTTACATGAAGTTGAAAACAAAGAGCAGATGCTTTGTACTATTTATAATGCATTGCGCTCTGATGGGAAAATTGCAATCATAGAATTTTCTAAAAAAGCACTTTTTGGCCCACCCAAACATGAACGTATTTCTGAAAATGAAATAAAGAAATTACTTGAAAACGCAGGATTCAATGATATTTCTTTGGAGAAATATAATTTTTTTGCTTACCTGGCAAAAGCAAGAAAATTGTGATATATTAGTAACAATTAAAAGGATTAAAATATGACAGTAAGTTATAACGCAAAGATGATATTGCAGGCTTTCAAAGATAAATATGGCAATGACATTAAAGCTGGCGTGCCCATGCCAGTAGATATACTTAATGACATCCCACAGTCAGAACGCCACTTAGTCCTTGATGAACTGGTTAATAAATTAGAATTCATTGAAATGATTGAATCAAAATTCCCGGGCAAGCTTTTTTTAACACACAAAGGCTATCATTATATTCAGAATATAAAAGAATAGTCTGGTACAACTATGGATGCTCTTCTGTCAATGCTTGTTGACCTTTCACGTACTTTTTTGCAGGATGTTAGCGATATTCAGGAATTATCGCATCTGAATCATAAATTGCAAACTACACTCCATGACATTGTTGCTGATCCAACACACAAAAGCACATTGAACGCTTTACTGCACCAATATTACAGTGAGATCATGACACTGTATTCTCGATATCCCCAGAGTACATTTCTTGATACCCTGTTGCACAGGATTGAAAGCTTAATACAGGTAGCCAATACCATTGATGGAAAATTGTGACATTCAAACACTTCATCAACTTTGCTATCAATTGGAATTTCAGATTCAACTACGCCTTAATTCTTTCAAGCGACTGTGGCATGAAACACCTGCTCACTATCTTTTGCTTGAACTGGTATTCTGTCTTCTTACTCCACAGAGCAATGCCATCCTGTGCTGGGAAAAGGCATTAGCGTTATTTAATTCAGGAAAACTTTTTACCGCCACAACTCAGGAACTGAGTGTCATTATACACCCTGTGCGCTTTAAAAATAATAAAGCCAAATACATTAAAAAAGCTGTTAATGTATTTGGCGATAGTTCATTAAAAGAATTTCTGCAGGGGAATGACATTTACACAATAAGGGATAAGCTGGTTGCCACTATTGACGGTATTGGCTATAAGGAAGCCAGCCATTTTTTACGAAATATTGGCATTGGACTGGAGCTTGCAATCCTTGACAGGCATATTTTACGATGCCTTAAGGATTTTCACGTTATTGATACAATTCCCAACATTCTGACACCACAACGCTATAAAGAAATAGAACATGGAATGCAGGATTTTTGTAAAAGTATTAACATTCCAATATCACACTTAGATTTTATTTTCTGGTTTATTAAGAAGAAATCTTTATTTAAATAATATACACATATCAAAAGAACTCATTTCTGTAATTCTTCACGCAATATGCCATTTAGTTCATCCAAAATTTCTTTAAATGCAACAAGACGTTCTTTCTTTATTTTACTTTCTATAAAATTATTAATTTCTTTGATAACTTTTTGTGCTTTCTGTATTTCAGACAATCCTAATTCCGTAATTTCTATTGAAAATTCTCTTCGGTCATTATTGTTAATGACTCTGTTAACAAAACCAAATTTTTCCAGCCTGTCTATACTTCTTGTAATAGCTGAATTATCTAGTTCAAGCACATTGCTTATATAACTCATTGATACATTATTTTTTTCCTGTAATAAAAACATTATAGCTAATTGAGCAGGTGATGCCTTCAGCCCTTTTTTTTGTAATATGTGTTTTACATACTGATGAAGGCTATTTTGTGTTTTGGTTATACTATAATATAATCGTTGTTCCATGTTTAATACTCTTAATATACTGTTTTTATAATATTAAGTGATGACCACTCCCCTCCTGACACTATTGTCCATAGGTTTCTTTTTGGGAAAAGTTTTTTATCTATTTCCTCTATTGCATACCCTTTTTCTTTTAGTGTATTTACTTTTGACTGAATATCCACAAAATACTCCATTTTCCTTTTCATTTTTTCTTTACCGTTTTTATGCACCCCTGAATGACCACAGAATACCATATCAAAATCTAAAGAGAGTAATTTTTGTAATGATACTACGGTATCTTTGATATTTTCATCTTTGAAAGCAACCATCTGGCGTATATTGACAAAAAGGTCACCAGTAAAAAGCCAGCCCATATTCTTTTCATGCAATACAATATGATAGGGATGATGACCGGGAGCATCATACACATCAAATGTATAATGTTCTGTTTTTAAAACATTAGGAATGGGCTGTGCATTAAATCCTTTTCTATTTCCCCATACTATCCTTCTATACAATGGGATATTGCTGTTCTGTGATGCTTCTGCTATTGAATTTTTGTGTATATATATGGGAATATTCTTTTCTTTCTGCACCCAATGAGCTACTCCGGTATGGTCCTCATGGACATGAGTCAAAGCCACAGAAGTTATAGTTTCATTTTTAAGTACTGATGATGCTTTTTTTAATATATTAGCAGATCCTGCATCAATCAAAAGCCCATCGGCATTATAAAAATAAACAACAAGCTGGAAAGGTGGCATAAATCCCGATAGACAAGCATAGACTTTGCATTTATCAATTAATGTAATTTTCATAATTAAATCCCTGACATATATTTGATTTATCAATATTTGATTATGCAAATATTTGTCAAGAATTTTATATCTTTATCTGGATTTTTTTACAATAATTATCCCTAAAATGTGGAAATTTGAATAAAATATAAAATAGTATACCCGGGGGTGTCCCAAAACAATCCGTGGAGTTCTCAATGACGCGGGTGCAAAGTCATTGCGTGCGTAGCGAAGCAATCTAAATAGCACAGAAGACAAGATTGCTTCGTCACTTCGTTCCTCGCAATGACAGTATGGCAAAAGTCATTGCAGAAGGTGTCTTTTGGGACACCCCCTATATTCATGTGGTATCGTATGTTTGAATGATTATGGAAAAATTGTTATATTTTTGTTTTCTTTATATATTGTGCTTTAATATTTCTGAATTTCATTTTTTAATCATTTTATGTATAAATCGTAATCTCTTTAAAAAATTGTTGAATTATTTACTACATTAAATAACTATAGTTAAAAACTTAATCGGGGCGTGGCGCAGTCCGGTTAGCGCACTAGACTGGGGGTCTAGGGGTCGCTGGTTCAAATCCAGTCGCCCCGAATAAAATAATTTTTTTTGAACAATAAAAAAAGGGATGTGTTTTTACGACATCCCTTTTTTTGACTTAATACAATATAATACAAACTATTTGATTAAATCCTCTACCATCTTTACGACTTTGTTAATTTCTTCTCCACGTACTGCTCCTTTATGGACATATTTAACCTTCATATCCTTGCCAATGAAGATTACTACGGATGTATTATTGCAATCTCCAAGATTCCAGGCTTTGGCCAGGATAAGATCAGGATCTGTTAATATGGTTGAATTGTACTTTTTGATTTTACCCTGTATTATTTTTCTGATTATAAAGTTAGGTGCCTTGGAATCTTTCAAATTTGCTATTCCCATACCTTCATACTTTTCTTTTGGGAAATTCTTTGCCTTTAATGCATCTGCCAGTGGATCATTAAGATCAGCAGCGTCAGCATCATTATAAAAGATTGATACTAATTTTGTTCCCAATAATGGTATCATGGTAGGGTTGTTTTCAGCATCTCTCAGTTCAATATTCTGAACTGTCTGTCCAACTGTTAATGCATATGCAACCGCAATCCCTAAACATAGTGCCATTGTCACTATAATAGCAACTATTGGCGACCTTCTTAAAAACTTCATAGGAAATCCCCCTTCTGTTTTGTTAAAATATTATTATCGTTTTCTATTTAATTGAAAAAATGTTTTATGTCAAGTGAAATATAGTTAAAAAAATTATTTTCTTTGACTGATTTCTTTGTATAATGTAATGTATTTTTTGCTCACTATCCTATCATAAATGTGTTTGATATTCATATCTATTGAAATTGCAAATGGAATCATGCATAGTAAAAGATACATAATCTACATGATTATAATTTTATCTTTTATTTCTTCTGTCAACTCACAATCCCCAACGTCATCATTGTATAATAACTTTTATTTTTTGCCTGAGGTTGGACTTTCACTGGATTATAGCATAATAGAAAGCGATATTGGCTTTACTGCAAAACAGGTTAAAGAAGTTGATCTTCAGGTCTTTTGGTATAATTCGTGGAAAGTTTCAATGTATGTAAAGGAAAATGTTTACACCTCAAAACGACACGATGCTAATTATTATCCCTATCGCATTTCTTATTATATGGATTTTGCCTACATTTCCTATCAATTACAAAATTCACAGATAGGAATTACTTTTAATCATATTTGCAATAATACAATTGATAAACCCCAAAGGGATATTGGCACTGAGCTACGATGGTATGGAATTGGAATTAAATGGTATAGTAATGGGATTCAAGTTGGATATGTTCATACATATAGCTATAATTCCTCTTGGCTTTCTTTTAATAATTTTCATTATGGTGTATATATTGGATATCCATTTTTAAGCAAAGTACCTGAATACAAATACATGAGCAGCGGTATCATTAGATATGACATTCCATGCCTCCCATATGGTATTCCCTTTATAAAAATTCAGATAGATGGATTAGTCTATACTGATAATACCATATCGTTAAACAGGTTCATTGAATTGGGATGCATGATGCCATCATCCTCTGTAACATTTATTCCTTACTGGTGTTATGGCATGGTGCACGATAGTTTATACCCGGGAATAACCGATAGATATTTTGCGTTTGGAATTAAAGCACAGTCATTAATTGGAAATTATTATGACAAGGATTTTAGGGATAATCACCATGAAACAAAAACAAAAAACACATCACTCCATTTTTTGGCAGGATATGCTAAAACAATTAGCAGTGAATATTACAATTTCACAACAGATCTTGCAATAACATTGCAACAATTGATTTGCAATAACAATTATGCATATTTCACTTCTTATCTTAATCACAGCTCAGAAGACCAACCAACTGCACTGTATCCAAGATTCATTAATATCTCTATTAAATCAGGATATGCACAGTATATTTTCCCCTGTCACCATTTAATTATATCGTATGAACACTACCGCCGTCATGATGGCAATGAATACAGAGGACAATCCGAAAATTACCATGCAATCGTGTTATCGATGAAACATCATTTATTATGGAGCATGCTTTTAGACAGCCCAAAACCTTCTCAATTTGAATACATCAACAATAATATAGATTATGAAATAGGCTTTGCATATATTTTTTCCAACCAACATTACCCTTATTTATTTATTATAAACCCTATTGTTTATTATTACTTTACGTGTTGTAACGCAGGCAGACCTTTTGTTGGCATAGAATTACTTTACTATATGGGAAAAGAGAACAACTATGAATACAGCCTTGAATCAGGCATGGTCTTAAATACAACTATCCCTTTAACTATATATTATTCATTTAAACGTGATATTGATATTGACTTTACAGGTGGTGCACATGATTTATATCATGTCATTGGAATAAGATTAAAATTGTAATTTTTGTAATTTATTTATTGATTAATGCTTGATTTTTTTATTTAATAATTATTGGCTATAACAAGCTCCACTATCAATAATAGTGGTGTTACGGTTATATAATAAAAATTTACTGTAAGGAGAAATGCCATGAAAGGGGATCCAAAATTAATTGAGACATTGAATTCACTGCTAGCTGATGAATTAACAGCAATCAATCAATACATGGTGCATTCAGAAATGTGCGATAACTGGGGCTATGAAAAGCTTCATAAACACTTTGAAAAAAGGGCTATTGATGAAATGAAGCATGCTGAAAAACTCATTGGAAGAATATTATTCTTAGAAGGTTTACCGATAGTAACTAATTTAAGAAAAATCTTTATTGGTGCAGATGTACCTAAACAGCTTGAGCATGACCGCAAAGCTGAAGAAGAAGCAATCAAAGCTTATAATGATGCAATTGTATTAGCTGGTGAAGTCAAAGATTTTGCAACCCGTGAAGTGCTTGAAAGCATATTAAAAGATGAAGACAGGCATATAGATGAAATAGAAGAACTGCAGGATCAGATTAATCAGATGAGTATTCAGATATTTTTAACAACTCAGGTTAAGGAATAAGATTGTTAAAAAAGGGGACCAAAATACACATCATTGCAATTACACTGCACCCGCGTCATTGCGAGGAACAAAGTGACGAAGCAATCCCATAGTTGCAAGTGCCGCAGGCGCGTGGCAATCTCATCTTCTGCGTCATTGAGATTGCCCACTTAGACAAGCTTGAGGACAAGCGCTACGCTCGCAATGACATTGCACTCACGTCATTGCGAGCCCCCACGGTTTGTTTTGAGACGGTCCCTTTTTTTTAATTTTTCTTCTTACGTTTTTTTACCGAAAATCCAAACTTTCCAATCTGTTTATCCACAACACAATAATATCCATGATTATAACACAAAAGCCCTGCCCTTTCTAAATGCAATGCCCCTCTTTTATCAAGCAGAGTATTGTCAACATGTACCACAACGACTTTTCCAATGAATTGATAATGACTTCCCAGTTGAATAATTTTTGTCACCTTGCATTCAATTGATACAGGACATTGTTCTATTAAAGGTGCTTTTACCTTTTTGGCGGGCAGCTTATTAAGATGAGCTATCGCAAACTTATCAATATCCTTTCCCGAACGCACACCGCAAAAGTCAACTGCTTTTACCAGTTTCTTATCAGGAATATTTACTACAAATTCTTTTGATTGCTGTATCAGTTGAAAAGAATATCGTTCCGGGCGAAGGGATATACTTATCATTGGTGGCTCAGTACATACCGTTCCTGCCCATGATACAGTACAAACATTATCAATGTCGTTATAATGTGATGTTACCAATACTGCTGGTACTGGATATAGCATTGTTCCAGGTTTCCAGGCTACTTTTGCCATTATACTATCCCCTTATAGCAATGTTCCTTTTAATATTAAATATGCAATGTTGAAATAAATTATTAATCCTGATACATCAACCAGTGTTGCTACAAATGGTGCTGATGAGGTTGCAGGGTCAAGGCCTAAGCGTCGTAAAATAAAGGGTAACATTGAACCCATAAGTGTTCCCCACATGACAACACCAATTAATGAAAATGACACCGACAATGCCACCTTCAACCAGTGTTCTCCATACATTCCAAAAAGTTTCTGCCAGATACTAATACGCAAAAAACCAATGAATGCAAGAATTGAACCAAGCATAAATCCTGATTGAATTTCCCGTATTAAAACACGCCACCAATCACGGAGTTTAATCTCGCCAATTGCCATGGCACGAATTACCAGTGTGGATGCCTGCGATCCTGAATTGCCACCACTGGAAATAATGAGTGGAACAAATAATGCCAGCACCACTGCCCGTGCAATCTCTTCTTCAAAATATCCCATAGCTGTTGCGGTCAGCATCTCACCAAGGAAAAGAAATACCAGCCAGGATGCACGTTTCCTTGTTAACCGTAACAATGGCTCTTCAATGTAAGGCTCTTCTAAAACTTCAACTGCGGCCATTTTATGAATATCTTCGGTTACCTCTTCTTCTTCAACATCCAGTACGTCGTCTATCGTTACAATCCCTAAAAGAACTCCATCATTATCCACAACAGGCAAAGCATAATAATCATATTTTTTAAACACACCTACCGCAGTTTCCTGATCATCAAAAGCATTGAGACTCACAAATTTATGGTCCATTAATGTTTTTATTCGTCTTGTTGGTTGTGCTAAAAGTACCTGTCTCATTTTTATATCATCAATAAGTTTGCCTTCATCATCTATTACATAAATCACGTTCAGTGTTTCACTATCTTTACCATATTTACGGATATAATGTAAAACCTGGGCGATAGTCATATTTTCCTTGACGGCAATATAATCCGTTGTCATTAAACGGCCAACACTGTTTTCGGGATACCCAAGGAGACTCATTGCGGTTACACGTTCTTCCCTGGACATCAATGCTAACATTTGTCGCAGTATATCAGCTGGAAGTTCTTCAAACAGTGCAGTTCTATCATCAGGCGACATGTCATTCAATATATCTGCTATCTGCTTTTTGGCCAGATTTCCCAGAAGGTGCGATTGAACCTCAAAATCTAAATATTCAAAAGTTTCAGCCTGCAGTTGTTTTGGTAAAAGTCTAAAAATAATTACCTGCTCATCTTCAGGCAATTCACTGATAAGCTCGGCTAAATCGGCAGGAGCCCATTCACTGAACACTTCTTTTAATACACTGAACTCTCTTTTTTCAATCAGTTCTTTTATTTCAGGCTGGATAAGAGGTGCAATCATCATAACATGCCTCTAAAAATATTTTAAAAGATTTTATCTACGATAGTTTAGTGCAACTTTAAACTTTACAATCTTAAAAACAGGTAGGAAAGAATTTTACAAAACATTTTCCATTTGAGAGTAATTGTACCAGATTATTACATTTTATTCAATAAATAAATCAATAATTATTCCATAAAATATTTAAATAATAAGCCCCACCAATTTTGGCAGGTAAATGTCGTATTTTAAATATTATTATAAGCAAAAGAGGTTTCGTCAGCACTTCTTACGGCAGCGCAGGCAATTATTCTTAAAGTATCTTTTATTAATTATCATTGGCAATCATCATTATTCTTTCTATCATTCCTAACTTCCTAACATAGATAAGTGCTATCTGTATGGAATTTATGTATACATTTTTATTTCATAATATTTGCGTATTTATTATAGCAGGAAAAGCATTACAATTGCCTTTCCTGCAAGAAGTTAAAAATATTCTTTTGATTCAATGTTTACTTCAATTTAAACAGATTCTTTAAATTTTCTACAAGATCTGATGGCAAAACAACTACATGGCTGCTTTGTGATTCACCCAATTTTATTAGCCCCTTAACATATTCCATGCCCAAAAGATATAATAACGGATCGCCGCCTGTACTTTTTAGTGATTTTGCCACATATTCAATTGCATTTGCTTCAGCCTGAGCTAAACGTTCTCGTGCTTCTGCATCACGTTGTGCTGATTCTTTTCGTGCTTCTGCTTCAAGTATCTGTGCTCTCTTAAAACCTTCAGCTTTTCTTTCCTGTGCTTCCTTTTGTGCTTCTGCTTCCAGAACTGTTGCACGGCGCTCTCGCTCTGCTTTCATCTGCAAAGCCATTGCCTGCTGGAGATCCTGAGGTGGTACAATATCCTTGATTTCAACACGCGTAATTTTGGTACCCCATGAATCAGTAGCCTGATCAAGAATTGTTAGCAATTCAGCATTTATTTTGTCACGGGATGATAGCGACTGATCCAGTGTCATTTTCCCCATTATTGAACGGAGTGTCGTCAATGCTAAATTGGAAATAGCCATTTGCAAATTTTCAATACCGTAGAAAGCTTTATAGGGATCAAGTATCTTATAAAAGACAACCCCATCAACTTTTACTGTTGCATTGTCTTCTGTAATAATTCCCTGTGGCGGAAGATCAAGTACCTGCTCACGAATATCAATTTTGGCAGCTACCCGTGAAAAGAGTGGATTGATAAGATTTAATCCTGGCGACAGTGTCGCAGCATATTTTCCAAACCGCTCAACCAGCCAGTTTTCCGCCTGTGGGACTATCCTAACACCCTTGTAAATCAGAATTACCAAAAGAATTGCAATAGCTATTACCAAACCTTGCATAAAAACCTCCTGTTATAATTTTTTTACGATCAGTTTAATACCATCAGCGCCTTCAACTACTATCTGCTCATCTTTATGAATTAATTCATTTGATTGTGCTTTCCACACCGTAACACCATGATATGGTTCAAATAACTCGACCTGGCCAATTTGTGGAGGGATGATATCCTGAATACACTTCCCTTTTTTACCTGCCAGAGTGACATCAAGCGCATCATCAGCTGTTTTGACTTTTACCCTATCTTTTAAATAACCAAACCAGAAAACTAAAAAAGCACCCGATGAAATAAAGAAGCAAAACCACTGCGATATTTCAGACTGCAAAAGCCCAATATACACAAGTGCAGCTGTAATCACCGCCCCTATACCAAACCAGAATATTATAAACCCTGGCATGATGATTTCAACTGCCATTAACACAATGCCCACAGCTAACCAAGCAACAGGTGATAATGCCATAGTATAACCCTTTATATGTTTTGTTTATTTATTATATTCTGCAGCTAAATTATTACTAATGTCAATAAAAAAAATTATTATTGAACATATTCACTATCATGATATACTGCTATCTATACTAATTAAGGAGGTTTTATGAAAAAATATTATCTTTCATTTCTATCATTATGTGTGATAGTTTTTCTTATTAGCTGTGGCTCATCAACTGGCAAATACAGTGATGTTCGTGCCCTTATGCAGGATTCAATCACTGCACAGGAAAACCTTATCAAGGATATTGATGCAGCTTCAAACGCAGGTGATATTGCAAAAGCTATTAACTCGTATGCCGATGCAATAGAAGGTCTGCAACCAAAGATCAAACAATTGCAGGCAAAATACCCCGAATTAAACAACGCAAATGCACAAATGCCTAAAGAATTGTTTGATCTTGAACAAAAACAGGCAGAAATAAGTCAAAAACTCACAACAAGCATGATGGAAAAGATGCCTAAGTATGCAACCGATAAAGAAGTTATGAAAGCATCAATGCGATTGGCAAAGATAAGCCAGATGTAACAAAACAATAAGGCAGGGATTAGCTCTCTGCCTTATGTTACTATATGGAGAAATAAACACATTAACAGTTACTATCGCTTATACTAAAATCTTTAAATGAAATTCTTCAGGAATATCCACACGTATACAATCATTGGCATAAGTCCGCTCAGGAAGTATTATTAGCGCATTAACAGTGACATTGACAGCAAATGGTGCGTGATGCCATACACCAGCTTTTAATACTACCATTGTATATTGTGGCACTAAAAATACTGTAATGTCATCAAAGGGATACACGTTATTCTGAGTTGCATGTGCCACATGAATAAGCACATCGCCATCCATTGGTAAAATGCCTTCGTAGCAGTAGCTGTGGCACTCAATTTTTTGAATAACAAAATCACGCTTTTCAACCTGGCATATTGAAAATGAAACATTTGCCATGGAAATAACAGGAAGCTGAATAATGTCACGATAAAATTTAACCGGTGAAGTACCAAAATGTATAGTGCTGGGATTCTGCATCTTTGTAAAATATCCATAGGGGGAAAATTTTTCCAAAGTTAAATCTAATGGTTTAATTGTTTTCATAACGATGTCTCCCAGGCAATGGAATTATACGTATTTTTTAATACACGCAATTTCTTTTCATAAGATTTTCATTAGAATACGGTATTACATCTCACAGCTTGTAGCATTATCACTCAAACGCAACTCCTTAACTGCTTTTGATATATCTTCACGCTTTCCAACAACATACAGTATATCATCACTTTCTATTTTATCATCAGCACCTGGATTGGTAATTATATCATTGTGGCGTTTAATGGCAACAACAGAAAATTTATAGAGCTTCCTGAATTGCATATGCCCTATAGTTTTACCAGCAACCGGCGAATGAGAACATACCCGTATTGCCTGCATATCAATTTCTGCAATGGGCAAATCTTTATATACGTCAACATGCAATTTCCTGAGCATTGCATATCCTTTAGCTCTAATTGACTCTATCATTGCTTCAATATCACCACGTGGCACACCATAGTAGTGCAATACCCGTGCAAAAATTTCAATGGATGTTTCATACTCTTCAGGAATTACTTCGTTAGCACCTAATTCTATTAATTCCTTCATATCACCTACAAAACGTGCACGCACAATAATATGTATATGCGGATTGATCTGCCGTGCTAATACTATAATTCTTTTTATTGCACTTCTATCGGCTATTGCTATCACCAGAACCCTGGCTGTTGGAATATTACAATAATGCAATAGGTCTTCCTGGGAAGCATCACCATAGATAATATTTTCACCTTCTTTTTTTTCTTTTTTTACTGTTTCAGGATTCATCTCAACAATAATGTATGGAATCTTTATACTTTTAGCAGCTGCTGCAACATTTCTGCCATTGATGCCATACCCTACAATAATAATATGGTTATGTAAGGCTTGAACTTTTTCTTCAGAATTATATGCAAATCCTTTTTGTAACTTTTCAGGGAATGGCAATTGCAAGAGCATGTCAACCAGTGCCGGAGAATATTTAATTAGATACGGTGTGATACCCATCGCAAAAATAGTTATTGAAAGAAACAACTGGTATTCTTCCTGTGACAACAATGCATACGATATCCCAATTTGAGCTAAAATGAAGGAAAACTCACCAATCTGTGGTAAAGCTAAACCAGTTAAAAAAGCTATCCGTAATGGATATCCAAGTGCAAGTACAACTGATACTATAATAATAATTTTTATAATAAGTATTAAAACTGAAAAATTAGCGATAGTTACTATATTAGAAACCACAATGATAGGATTAAGTAACATCCCTATTGAAATAAAGAAAAAACTGGTAAATAAATCCCTGAACGGCATCATTGAACTAAACGTCTGACCACTGTATTCGGAAGCAGCAATGATAATGCCTGCTAAAAATGCCCCCAACTCAACTGACATCCCCATTGAATACGTTGCTAAAGTGACAGCTAAGCATATCGTTACAATGGTAATAATAAACAATTCACGACTTCTTGTTTTAGCTATCTCAAATAACAACCTGGGAACCACATACCGCGCAAGAACAATAACAACAATAACAATTAAAGCACCTTTAACAATAAGTTTAAACATCTCAACAGGAATTGAATTCTTAGAAACGCCAGCCAATAAGGGAATAAATAACATTAACGGTACTATAGCAATATCCTGAACAATAAGAATTGCCAGTGATATCCTGCCATGCGGGCTTTCAGATAATGCTAATTCCTGAATTACCTTTAACACTACTGCTGTACTGCTCAATGAAACAATAAATCCAAAGAAAATAGCCTGTGAAAAAGAAGTCCACACGAGCATTATACCAGTAACAATAATAATTGTTAGGCTAACCTGCATTACACCCACAACTATTGCTCGTTTCAGTGATACAATTTCATCAAATGATAATTCCAATCCTATGGTGAAAAGCAGGGTTATAATACCTATCTCAGCTAACAGATGAACATCTTCAGTAGATTTAATAACTTGAAGTCCATACGGTCCCACAACAATACCAGTAATAAGCAATCCTATGATGGTAGGAATTTTCAAGCGATTGCATACATATATTACTGCAATTGATATTGAAAATATTATTAATATGTTTAAAAGAATGTTCATAGGTAATACTATGATAAGATTATATAATTGGATATTACATTCATAGAGATAGTAACGTTAGTATTGGAGCACTAATTGCATCTCATCGGTTGTTGATACAAAACCAGCTTTTTCATAGATACGTTTATCTTTTCCAATAGCATGGAGCAATATTCTTCCTGCTTTTCTTTCTTTAGCATGTTCAATTACTTTTTCCAGCAATTTTGATGCAACACCTTTTCCCCTATACTCAGGTTCGGTATAAACATTCATTATATATGCTTCAATACCATGAGGGTTTTCATATAATGGTGGTCTTTCTAAAAACTGAATACCGGTAGTAGCAATAATTGTATCATCTTTTAATGCGCAAAAAACTTTAAACTCACCCGTCTGAAATTTACGTATAAAGAAATCCCTTGTTAATGACCTCAATTTCCTGGTTCCATCTTCAGTTTCTAGCTTCCCCAATTCAAACAGCATCTTCATTCGTATGGTGACAATATCATCAATATCACTCAATGTAGCTTCACGAATTTCGTACATAAAAAAACCTCCACCATTACACAAATCTCAATATACTAACCATTCAAATAAGATTAATTTTTTCGTCAAATCATAAAGTATATTACATTCATTGTTTTGCACTTTCTTTTGTCACAAACAAGCACCCAAAAGAAAGCCAAAAAAAATCAATCATCTTTCGTCATGGCATATACCAGAAGGAGTTCTATAACTGCTATGATATCCCGTACTATCACTATCAGTAAAGCAAACCAGGTGGCACCTGATAATATAGTTGCTATTGTCAAACCTGCTGCAAAGGCAATGTGTACATCCATTATCATTACATGGATTGTAACATTAATGATGTTGCCAATATATAGCTTCAGTATATGTATGCTTAAGGCAATACCCACTATAATCCCAACCAGTGAAATTAACATTGGCGGATAAAAAAATATTGCTATATTCATCATATACAAGAGTTCAATGTAGTACCATATAGCCACAAATGCAGCTCCGTGATGAGGTTTATGTACTACATGATTCCATGTAGATAAAACTATAGTAATAAACGATTTATACAATACATCATTCACTCATTTGCCTCATGTAAAAATGGATTGACTAAACGTAGCAAAACATTTCCTCTTATTGCATCAATGGCATACATCCTACCCTGCTATAAGTGGAAATGAATGATGTCATGTTTGCATTATCTTTATAGCACTTCAGTATTTCAAGGCTTTTTTATGGTAAATGAAAACAATATAACACTAACAGTCCCCGAAGAATATGCTGGGACCCGCATTGATGTGTTTATTTACAATGCACTTGAAGAGGAACTATCGCGAAGCTTTATACAAAAACTATTAAAAAACAACCATATTACAATACACGGAATGCCTGTAAAACCAAATTACAGGGTAAAACCAGATCAACAAATACATATTCTCATCCCACAGCCTGAAAAATCAACCATTGAACCCGAGGATATACCCTTGCATATTTTGTATGAAGATAACGATATTGCCATACTCCATAAACCTGCAGGGATGGTAGTGCATCCTGGTGCCGGCAACACCCAGCACACATTGGTAAATGCTTTGCTATATCACTTTAAGGGCCTTTCTTCAATTGGTGGTGTTGAAAGACCAGGTATTGTCCACAGGCTTGATAAAGACACTGAAGGCCTTATGATCATAGCAAAAAATGATACTGCACACAATGTGCTTACAAAATCATTCCAGAGCAGAAATGTCATCAAAAAATATGAGGCGATAGTTACCGGAAAACCATCCATACCAACCCTTACAATCAACAAACCCATAGAACGCCATCCCAAATATGGCCATAAAATGACTGTACGTGATGATGGCAAAGAAGCCATAACTCATTATACACTTCGCCAAGTATGGCACACACCGCACGGTGTATTCTCACATCTGAACATACAGATATTTACAGGAAGAACACACCAGATAAGGGTTCATTTATCTTCGATAGGGCTTCCCATTGTTGGCGACAAGCTTTATTCCAAGAAATGGGAAAAATATAATGTCCCATTCATGTTGCTTGCTTCAACCTATTTAGCATTTGAACATCCAGTTACGGGGAAACTTCTACAATTTTCTATTGACTTACCACAGCACATGAAGGATTTTATAAAAAAGATTAACACGATGGCATTTGAACACATAAAAACAGAGCACTATGACTAAAACTACATACATAACACAATCACCAGAGGAAACATTAACATTAGGCATTGAACTGGGTAAAAATGCAAAACCTGGTAATATTTTTGCACTTATTGGCAATTTAGGAACAGGAAAAACTATCCTTGCTAAAGGCATTGCACAAGGCTTGGGGATAAAAGAAGAAATCACCAGCCCAACATTTACCTTGCTTGAAGTGTATGAATCAACATTGCCTTTATATCACTTTGACCTTTACCGAATATCTGATGATGCTGAGCTTGAAAACCTATTTTTTGAGGAATACTGGTTTGGTGATGGTGTTTCGGTTATTGAATGGGCTGACCGAGCCCTAAAACGACTTCCCCAGGACACATACATCATCACATTGGAATACATGGATACACAAAGGAGGAAAATTACCATTGAACATTCTGCTTCTTGATACAGCAACAAATATTGAAATTGTGGCACTGAGCTACAACGGTGTAGTAGCAGATAAAACCATGCAAACGCACCATTCACATTCAGTTACCCTATTTGACACTATTGACAGTGCATGCAAAGAGGTAAACACCACAATACACAGCATCCAGTGTATAGGCGTTGGCATTGGGCCCGGTTCATTCACTGGAATCAGAATAGCAGTTACCACTGCGCGCATGCTGGCACAGATTTTACAGGTACCGCTGGTAGGCATACCAACCCAGCTTCTTTTTGCATGTGCGATAGTTCCTAGTAATGCCCATTGCATCGTAGCATTTGATGCAAAGAAAGGAAGAGTCTTTGCTGCTCGTTATCATCTAATAAATAATTCCCTGCCGCAAGAGATATTGCCACCCGGTGATTACACTGTAGAGCAGCTTTTCAATGTGCAAAACAATCATGAAGTTATTGCAGTTGGCGATGGTAGTATAAAGTATCAGGAGCAAATGAAGCAGTTATGTAACGGTATACAATTTGTACCGGATTTTATCCCTGAAGCAGAAAGAATGATACAGCTTGTGGAATCACTATATACCCAAAATCCATCTCACCATACCGACTATCGTAATGTATTGCCCTATTATTCACGTAAATCAGATGCTGAAGTAATGAAGGAATTAAAAGAAAAAAATAATTAATAAAACACCCCTCTATCTTTTTCTGATACTATAACCTCATTGAGGGTGTCTTAAAAGACACCTCTTTGCAATGGCTTTGCACCCGCGTCATTGCGAGGAACGAAGTGACGAAGCAATCTTGTCTTCTGTGGCATTGAGATTGCTACCATTCGACAAGCTCAGGGCAGGTTCTACGCCCGCAATGACAGTGCGCTCACATCATTGCAAGCCCCGCAGTTTGTTTTACGACGGCTTAAAAAATCACCTCTCTTTCTTTTTCTGACGCAATAACCTTATTTTCCCCTTGCAGCAGCAAAGAGAATAATCCTTCTTATTCTGAAAATATTATCTTATTTCATCCTGTGGTAACAAGGAAAACGTCCCTATTTCTTTTTCTGACGCAATAACCTTATTTTCCCCTTGCGACAGCAAAGAGAATAATCCTTTTTATTCTGAAAATATTATCTTCTTTTATCCTGTGGTAACAAGGAAAACGTCCCTCTTTCTTTTTCTGACGCAATAACCTTATTTCCCCCTTGCGGCAGCAAAGAGAATAATCTTTTTTATTCTGAAAACATTATCTTCTTTCATCCTGTGGTAACAAGGAAAACGTCCCTCTTTCTTTTTCTGACGCCATAACCTTATTTTCCCCTTGCGGCAGCAAGGGGAAAAATCACACCTCTTTCTTTTTCTGACGCATTTCTTTTATGAGCCTGTTTCTGTACTCAATTTCCATTGGCTGGATAATTGAGTAAAAGCGCTTCATTTCGTCTTTACGGGAAGAATTACCAGCAAAATCTACTCCAATTATAAGGTTATCCTCTGAATCAATGTATGTATATCGTATGTCACCATATATAGTGATAGGAGCCTGAAGTTTAAAGACTATATCAAAGATAAAACCTTTAGATTTTAAGATATATTTCTTCAAATTATTATCAGTAATCTTTAACTTAGCTCCACCCCTACTAATATCCAGTATCTCCTGGTGGACAGCAATCATTAAAGTATTTGCATCACGTATTCTATCAACAAGCTTGAAGGCTAAATCTTGAATTTCAAGCACTTTATCCATTGAAAATAGTTTGTCTTTTGAAATGTACTGTATAAATGCAAATGGAATGAGCCGTTCATCATCTTCAATATATATGACAGGGGATATAATTATTGATTTATACCCACTATCTGTTAGTTTTTTTATATACTGCGATGTTTGTTCCTGGAAAACTTCTTTTATATCAATAAATGCATCATTAATTGGAGTAAATGTTGCAGGATTATTCAGATCTTCAATATATAACGTTGACCTTGTTTTTTTGATTTGTGCAAGTAATGTATCACGATCATCCAGAATATCAACTTTCACAATGTCAGCATTTTTTGAAATCTGGTTTTCAAATTGTTCAATAATGACTTTTATACCGGTAGGAATACTGTAATTTCGAATATCAATGGTATGCTTTGAAACCCTGAAATTAGTAGCAACAACTTTTTCAGGATTCATCTTAAACCTCAAATCCCGCCTTCCATGCGCAGCTTTCCGTGCACTCACCACTTTACATTTAAAATATCCAGGTCCTGTAACTTCAATGACATCACAATCTATCTCAATATATCTGTCCACCAACCCATATAGAATAATTTTATTGTCAATGGGAACATAGTCAGGGTCCGTTACGATCATTATTGTCCGTTCATCAATGAATTCATTAATTTCAACTGTAGATTTTTCAAGGGTAAATTTAATACCTAATCGTTTCTGGAATTGCTCATCTTTCAACAATTCCATGATATCATCTAATGTTGACAGTCCCTCAAAGGTTCGTTGTTTTCTTTGCTTTATATCTTTCAAATTCAGCCTCAATTTACAAAAAGCACTTTGAATATACTTTATTTTCTTATCGAAAAATTATTTTATTTCCTTCAGTATAAAACTGCAATTACTTTTTATATAAAAAAGAGGTGGTTACCCACCTCTTTACATTCAATTCTATGATAGGCAAATATTAATAACTTATTTCTTCTTTGCTGGCTTTTTTGCAGCTTTCTTCTTATTTGCTTCTGCTTTCTTTGCTGCTGCAATAGCTTTTGCCAATGCACCTAATTCTTTTTTTGCTGCATTGAGCTCGGCAGTCAATTTTTTGACTTTGTCTTTCTTTCGTGCTTCATCTGCCTGAAGCTGTTTTAATGACTTTTTCTGTTCCATCGATTACACCACCTCGATTTTAAAATTTTTCATGCATAGTGCATGTTAAAAAATATAAGCAATTAATCCTAATGATGAACATATAACATATATATTTTAATATTGCAACAAAAAAATGTTTTTGATATATGAAAATATAAAAAATTTTTAGCAATAATTCCTTAAAAAATTTCATAATGAATTGGGGCCGTCTCAAAACAAACTATGGGACGGCCTTTTTTTTTATTTTAAGTACTTGATACTGAAAAAAATTAAAAAATCCCATTTACTACTCATTTTCATGCAGGAATTTTCATCATATTATGGGCTA
>JBFLZD010000008.1 GCA_040756435.1 Spirochaetota bacterium
ACGGCGTGTCACTCCGTTAGGTGGTTACAATAATGTCACCCCCGCTGGGGGTTGGATAGTGTGTTACTCAGCTGGTGGTTACAGTAATGTCATCCCCTCCGGGGATTGGTGGTGTGTCAACCCGCTGGGGGTTGATTAGGTGGTTGTATGGTGCTGTTACAGTAATGTCACCCCTCCGGGGATCGATGAGTTGGTTGTATGGTGCTGTTACAGTAATGTCACCCACTCCGTAGGTTGGATGGTGTGTTACTCCGTTAGGTGGTTACAATAATGTCACCCCCGCTGGGGGTTGGATAGTGTGTTACTCAGCTGGTGGTTACAGTAATGTCATCCCCTCCGGGGATTGGTGAGGTGGTTGTATGGTGCTGTTACAAAAATGTCATCCCCTCCGGGGTTTTATGGCATTTCACTCCGTTAGGTGGTTACAATAATGTCACCCCCGCTGGGGGTTGGCGAGGTGGTTGTATAGCGCTGTTACAGTAATGCCACCCACTCCGTGGGTTTGATGATGTGTTACTCAGCCTGAGATTACAGTAATGTCATCCCCTCTGGGGATTGATGTGGTGGTTGTATATCGCTGTTACAGTAATGTCCCCCCTCCGGGGTTTGGCGAGGTGGTTGTATGGCGCTGTTACAGTAATGCCACCCACTCCGTGGGTTGGATAGTGTGGTACTCAGCTGGGAGTTACAATAATGTCATCCCCTCCGTAGGTTTGATGATGTGTTACTCAGTTGGGTGTTTACAGTAATATCATCCCCTCCGGGGATTGGTGGGTAGTAATGTTGGGGTTTAGTGCAGTAATGTTACCAATACTGGAGGTTAGTGGGAGTGTTGTTATGAAAGGAAAATAATTTCACATACACCGCATTGCTATATATTGTAAGCTGTGTTGATTACTTCAAAAAACATAGGGATAGGGAAATATATAAATAGTAAAATGTATAATAGAGCAGTAGTTTGATAACGCATAATATTTTGAAGAATGAGCGACTGTGGTGAAAGTACCATGAAAAATGGAGTTATTAGGGCAATCATAAAAAATAATATCAAAAGAGGGAAATTAAGCTTGAAAACGCACGTATGAAAAAATACACATCCACGAAAGTCTAAAGGATGGAAATCTTAATATGAGGTTTTACAAGAACAACTAAATATTGCACTTACAATTTGAAATTACATTTGGAATGAATCGTATACACATAAATATATTGACAATTTAATTGTTATTAAGGTATGTTATGGGCAGGATAATAGCATATGGATAAGTGGCACATAGAAAAACGCGACACGGTTAATAAACAAAGGATTTTTTCGATTGAGAAACTTTTGTGCTATCACCCAGCCAAAAAAGTTAATCATGATTTTTACATTCTCAATAATCCTGATTGGGTGAATATTGTTACTGTAGATACCAGTGGCAATTTAGTAATGGTAAAGCAGCATCGATTGGGTACTGATGAATATACCATAGAAACAGTAGCTGGTCTTATTGACCCTGGCGAAGAGCCAGCCAAATCTGCACATCGCGAATTATTGGAAGAAACAGGCTACCAGGCACAGGAAATAGTACTACTCAAAAAGCTGGCAGCCAATCCTGCTATTATGAATAATTATATCCATTTTTACTGTGCGTTGAATGCTCAAAAGGTTCAGGAACAATCATTGGATCTGGCAGAAGATATAGAAATTTTAACATTAACACCACAGCAAGTATTAGAGTATATCCAGAATGGGGTTATTAATCATTCTATTATAATCACAGCATTGCTACTTTACTTTTTGTCACCCTATTCAACAATTCCAAAAGACAAACTATTACTTTTTTGATACACTATAATGATAACTGGTAAATCAATTATAGCATCATTATTCTTATTACTGCAAAGTACTGTACCGGATTTTTCTATTACTCTTTCATATCACCCGGCACCATTTTACTATGAGGAGTGGCATATTATCATATCCAGGATTGGACAACAAGCATACATTGAGACCACAAGCCCTTTGTATGTTAGGAAAAAACGTTCAATCCCGGTGGATGAATATTCATCGCTTGTGGAAAAGATTGTTTCATCAGGAATATGGAATTGCAAAGACTGCTATTCATATGGAAATTACTATATGCTGAAGGTTACTAAGGGTAACTATCGCCACCAGTGCAAAATTGAGTATACACCAGAAAAAAACTTTTGCAACAATGTCCCTCAGATTATTCGGTTAATAATTAATACAGCCAATACTTATTTACAGTAAAAGACAGAATTACTATACTATCTAATACTGAAAAAATAAAAATTTCATTTGACAAAGATAAGCATAAAATAATAAACTTTTTTTATACTATTCAATAGCATTTACTCTCAAAAAATAAGAATAATAATCTAAAGGAGGTTATATGAAAACAAAGTATGTAATATGGTTATTACCCATAGTATTAGTATTTTCTTCTTTAACGTTTTCACAGCAAACCACACAGGAAAATGTGGTTCAGCCTGATGTCCAGAGTCCTGCTTCACCTGAAGTAAAAAAAGAAGAGATTGCAACAGCAGCACTCAAGGCTACATCATTCAGCAACGGCGTGAGCACTTTTGTAAATTCAAAGGTTAAATTTGAACTGGTTTCTAAAGACAATGTTGCAACAGATAAAATACTGTATAAACTTGATGCAGGTAATGAACTGGAATACAAAGAGCCTTTTGCTATCTATGAAGAAGGCAAACATGTAATAAGCTACTATGGTGTTGATAAAGTTGGAAATAAAGAAGACCCAAAAGCTTTCAAGGTGGTAGTTGATAACACCCCACCTGTGGTCAATGTTTCTGTATCTGCACCAGTTATAAAATCAGGTACAAAATTATATGCTTCAAAAAATTTTACTTTTGTTGTTGAAGCAAAAGATGCATTGTCAGGAGTTCAGTCAGTAGAATACAGTATAGATAAAAACAATTATCAGCCCTATCTAACACCTTTTACTATACCAGTTGAAGGGGATATAAGTTTAAGCATTAAAGCTATGGATAATGTAACCAATTATACTGAGAAATACACCATGGTTGCAAAAGATGAAAATGGCAACCCCATTAACTTAACTGATGGTAATGTATCTATATTTGTTGACAACAAAGCACCTATTGTTGAAATTAAGCCCGATAAAGAACTGCTTGATAAAAATGGCAGAAAAGTTGCAACATCTGATTACAGCTATACCATTTCAGCAAGCGATGCTGAATCAGGATTATCCTCTATTCTTTACCGATTGGATGGCAAAGGCGAATTTAAAGCATACACCGGAGCCATAAAGTTTGATACCAATGGTGAACACCTGATTGAAGCAAAAGCAGTAGATAAAGTTGGTAATGTATCACCTGTTGCTGTATTATCAGTATTTGTTGACATCATTGCACCTGACACAACCATTAAAGCTATTGAATAAATCATGACACTTTACCAGCACTGTAATAATTACTTACAGTGCTGGTAATATTATTATAATCAAATAATATTCATTATGTTTATTGAAACAACAAAATTAGATTCAATTCTTGTAGTAACCCCACACGAAGATATAATCAGAGAAAATTCTGAGGATGTGGAAAGGGCTATCTTTACCAATGTCAACAAATCAACTACTGATGTTATACTGGACTGCAAACATGTGCAGTATATTAATAGTTTTTCATTGGGCACGCTTGTTAAAATTCACCAGAAACTTGAAGAAAATTCCCGTAAATTACATTTCCTTAATGTTGCACCATCAATAAAAACATTGTTTAAAATAACACGTGTACTGGATTACTTTTCACTTATTGACTCAATGGATGATGTAAAAAATAAAAAATAGCTTTTTATAACAAAACAAATTTTTCACCATACTTGTAACTTTCAGAACAGAAGACCTGTATCCTTTTTATTTTTCTCAAAAAAATATTTATCATAATAAACTTTTGATTTATATGTATCACCAGTAATTTCATAAATAACGGCAACATTATAGAGCGATTCAACCAATCCCGTATCTAATCTGTATGCTTCTTTAAAACAATAATTTGCTTTGACATAGTTCTTTGCAAAAAAGTGTGCAAAACCCAAATAAAACCACCCACGTGCAGACGTTGCATCTAAACTTACAGCAATATTTAAATGCTTGATAGCATTATTAATATCTCCAGAATACAGACATGCTTTTCCATATCCATAATGGGCACAGTAGTAATAAGGATTGAGATTGATAGCTTTAAAAAATAAATCCTTTGCTTTTGAATATTCTTTAGCTTTTGCAAGTGCAGTTGCTTCATTGCATACTGATGAAGCAAACTGACTTTGAAGAGGAACCAAACATAATAACGCAATAAGTATTGATTTACTGAGCATTGGGGATCATTTCGCGAAGTGTGTGAAATAAAAATGTATCAATTTGTTTACTGTAAAATGTGTATAATGTAAAAACAAGCCATACAACCAGGGTAAATATGCACATAAATTTCAGCAACCGCTCTGCACCAATGTCATCTGCCTTGTAAAAGATAATTATTAATGCTAATGGCCATAAGAAAAACATATTTGCAAAAATTAGGGCACTGAATTCTTTTATAAAAGCGATAGTTACCAGATACCAGTCTTTTTCCAATTGGCTATATCCTTTTACAAGATCTTTATAAAAAAACCACACATAAAACCCAAATATAGCAGAAGTTGCAATTTTCCATAGTATTTCAATTCTGGGACGCATCCAGAGTAGCAACACTGACAACCCCCAGATTGTTGTAAATATCAATAATGAAGTGGATAGCATTGTTGTATTCATTGGGTATTATCCCTCTTTTAAAGCTAAATAGCATGCCAATTCTATGGCTTTCTTCATACTGCTATAGTCAGCACAATCTTTGCCAGCAATATCAAATGCAGTCCCATGATCAACTGAAGTCCGTATAACTGATAATCCAACAGTAATATTTACACCTTCATCAAACGCCAGCATCTTAAAAGGTATTAAACCCTGGTCATGATAATGAGCTATAACACAATCATAGTGTGCCCAGCGCTGTGGTATAAATATAGTATCGGCAGAAAATGGCCCTTCAATTATTACTCCTTGTGCTTGTGCATCCTTTACCACCTTTGCTGTTACATCTTTATCAAAATTGCCTATTGCACCATCATCTCCACAATGTGGATCAAGCCCACATAGAGCAATCTTTGGCTTTTTTTTCATTATTCTGGTTAAGCTGCTTTCACAAATCTGAATAGTATGCAGCAATACATTATAATCAATAACATCTTTTAGTTTAAAAACAGGTACATGTGTTGATACAAGCATAACATTGTATTTTCCTGAATACATGAGCATCCGTGGATTATCTTCATGTATCTGTTTTGCAATATATTCAGTGTGTCCCATAAATGGCACCCATTTTTCAATAAGGGATTTATTTACAGGGCCAGTAACAATTGCATCAATTAATCTGAGCTTCCATAATGTAATGACTGCATCAATATATGCTAAGCTTTCTTTGCCTGTAAGTTCAGTGCCACAGGAAGGTTTTGGGATTGGTGCATCACTAGGGATATTTATAAAATAAGGTTTCTGTATAACAGTATCAGGTTGTATTTGATTAAAATCCAGAATATCCCACGGAGGCATGAGATGATTATAGTATTGTTGCAGTACACCAACCCTGCATATCACCAGAGGAAGGCACGGCAGTGTTTCAAAATCACATAATGCTTTTAATGTAACTTCCGGTCCAATGCCAGCTGGATCGCCAATAGTAATAGCTACTCTGGGCTTCCTAATCTGCAAGAAACTCCTCGGGTATTATTTTATTTTTTTCATATTCGTTTTCAATCAGGTCCTTGGCCGAGATCTTAAGATCATTTGCTATAGTGCAACGTCCTTCTAATATTACACCATTCTGGATTATAAGTTCAGGTGTTTTTATATCACCTAAAATTTTTGCTGTGGGCATTAACAACACCCTGTTGGTAGCATTAATATTACCTATCACCAAACCTTCAATTATAACTGATACAGCATTAATATTGGTTTTAACTTTTCCGTTTGGACCAATATATAATTGGTCAGCCTGCAAATATTTTCCTTCAAAACGACCATCTATTCGCAATGAGCCATTAATAAGAAATTTGCCACTGAAATAAGAATTTTCACCAATAACATTATTTGCAACATCACCACCAGATTTTGCTAAAGCCATAAAAACACCTGCCCTTCATTTTTTTTCATAGCTAAATAATGAATATATTAATGTCAACATGAAAATTATATTTACTGTATGAATTGTATACATTACCGCCACCGGCAGTATGAATATATACAGTTATGAAATTTTTCAAAACTAAAACTTTGTTTTATCTGGTACTTTAATTATTTGTAAAACTTCCTGAACAAACCCTTTAAGATATCGCAAGGCTTCTTTTACTGTTAATCCCTCAAATGTTTTGTACACATCATATTTGGCATAAGTGATTTTGTCATCAGCATTCAAAACCATTGTGCCGCCAAATTCCGTATCAGCAAGTATTTTTGTTACAAAATCATTAACATCTTTAAAAAAAGAAAATAATTCCATTAAAAACAATCTGCCCTGGCGCATCCGCATAAGATTCAATTGTGAAATATGAGCGCTTGTATTTGCCTTTTCAATATCATCCACTGTCTGCTGAAATATCTTTAATGCCCGCTGGCATTCATCTAATTTTCTGTATAGAGCATCCCGTTCCAGCGAATTGGAATAATCCAACTTGGTATATTGATCAGCTATCACGCCCCATATTTTCTCTGAAAAATGCTTTAAAATTGAGGCAGCGATATTGATTTCATTATCGTCCTTGAAATTTGATATTTTTTCAATTTCAACATTTTTTAAATATTCCAGAGATTCCAGTTCCGATTTTCCGGTTGGGTTTACTATTAAATCATCTGTTAGTATTGCTTCAATAAGTTCATCAAGATCAACATCAGGATACAACTCCTGAAGTTTATCCCTCAGCGATTTCAAATCTTTTTTTACCCGCTCACGCTGTTTTGCATCAGGTGTAGTCTTTAATACACCTTCTAACGCCCGTAAAGATCTAACTATCTGTTTAGCTTTTTCTTCTCTCTCGTCCATAAGTATACATTACGTTATTTTCTACAACATTTTAAACTATAATAACAAACTTGATATTTTTTTGCAACATAAATTCCATATACATGATTAAGCTATGCGGTTATAATGAAAATTTAATCATCAAGAATACCCTGTAACTACCGATAGTATATATAAAATAAGGGAACTTCTAAAATCTGTCTTTTTGGATGTTCCCTTGTGGACACTATATATAGGATAAAATCGCTTGCATTATATGAATAATTTCAGAAGAAATCAGTTTTTTCAAGGTGCCTATAAAACACTGTGATAATACCATATATGAAATTTGTAAAAAAATATTATTTATTACATCTTTTTATATTATTATGTCTTATTTCCCTCGCATCAGGAAGTGCTTTTGCTGCTATAATACCTGTAATCAATGATCTTTCCCGAAACAATGATACTATTGCACTATTACGTAAGGATATACGCAAAACACTGTACACTATAAAAAGCAATAGATCAGTTGAAGAATTACCAGAGCTTGTTATGTATAAATATAAAGTTAAGAATAATGAAACATTCTGGGAAATAGTATCAGTTACAAATCTAGATCTTGATACGATAGTTTCTGTAAATTCGCTTTCAGCTCCATCAGATATAAAGAAAGGGCTTATTCTTTATATACCAAATATGCGAGGAATAATACATGAAAAATCTCAAAATGAAAGTTATGATGCTATTGCTCTGAGTTATCAAATACCGGTACAATATATTTTGAAAGTTAACAGAATAGTTTCAAACGAACATAAACAATATATATTTATTCCGTGCGGAACCCTTTCTGATTTAGACCGATCCCTTTTTCTAGGAACAGCTTTTGTTTCACCACTTACCGTTGGCAAACTCAGTTCTTATTTTGGCGTGCGTAAAGACCCAATTGACCATGCACACAAATTTCATGCGGGTGTGGATATTGCATGCCCCATAAACTCACCTGTATATGCATCGCGAGATGGTGTTGTTTTGTATTCCGGGTTTTTGGGCGGTTATGGAAATCTTGTGATCATAAAACACAGCAGGGACTATTTTACTTTATATGGCCATTTAAATAAAATATTAGTTCAAAAGGGGGCGATAGTTACTGCAGGGCAGCTTATTGCAAAATCAGGAAACACAGGAAGGACTACGGGCCCTCACCTCCACTTTGAAATAAGAAAAAACAGTAAGCCAATAAATCCATTATTGTTACTGCGATAAACTAATCAATTGCATCAAGCAGCGAATATACATCCGTACCGTCTTCAGGATATTCCGCCATAAGAAAAGTTACCAGTAATTGCAATTCTTTATCACTGAATTGCTGTACCATCTCATTTTTAAGTGCATTTGCAAAGGGTACTGCAAATTTCTTGTTCTTGCCAGGTAACACAATTAAAAATTTATTTCTATCAATCCTTGCAGTAAAATCACCTTCAGAAAGTCGGCTGATTATTATTGCTTCAATTTTATTCATAAGTTCCTGGGTTTTTTCCAACCCTTGAATTGTGTAATATCGTTTTAAATTTTTAATTGTAAAAAGTATTATAGTAAGAGGAATTGTTAATCGGGTAACATTAGCCAATTCTTTATCAATTCGGTTAAAAACAGGTAATATGATATCACTATAATTGACATATTGAGATTCAATCAATTGCAATGTCAGATAATGACTCAACAAAAAATCTGTCATTACTTTAAACCGTTCAAACTGAATTTCCCTTCGCTGATAATCACGCAGCCTGAAGACACAGAAAAAACCCAGCAGTTCATCAGCCACTTTAAATGGGTTGATCCAGAACAATGTCATCTTTCGTATACTACTTTCTGAAAAAACCTCTCGTATAGCCCTATTTCTGTCAAAATCTTCTAAGTCTGCAGCTGAATTGAATGATACTATATAGTCAATAAACGCTGTATCACCATGTATAGTATTTGCTGCTTCTTTAAGAAGCAGTACATCTTCCTCATCTGTCAACAATAAAGAATAACTTCCATCCTTATTATTTTTAATATACGCTGCATAGCTCAAAAAACCATTAGCCTTCATTATACTTTGAGCACTTATATTGAAATGATCTTTTTGTGGGTACTTTCGTAAACTTTGTTTATATTCATCTAAGTCGTTCCAGAATTTTCTATCGTCTACTGATTTGCGTATATCATTTTCAAGTTGTTCCATTTTATGCACTTTCTCATAGGTTATGGCAGCAAATTCACTTATCCGTTCAATAAAATCAATTTCCTCTTCACTGTAATCCCCAATTGTTATTTTATCACCCAGAACCAGAGCACCAAAGACTTTGGAATCATATCGTAAGGGAATAAATAAACGAGCATCAATTGCAATTAACTGATAATACTCATCCCTGTATTGAGTTTCCTGTTTAAACTGTTCTATATCTACAACCCCTTTTGATTGCATAAGTATATTAAAAAGGCCCTTTCGTATATCAAAATGGATATTTTTATTTTTTATTGTTATACCCCTGGAATCAGCCACAATTAAAGAATTTTCATCATCAACGCTTAATACCAGTAAAGTAGCAGATGCTGAACCAATCTGCCCCATAACTGAAAAGAGTATGGCATCATACAATTCATTCAGCGAATGAGCTTTAACTATTTCTTTACCAATTTCATATAAAACAACAAAGTCCTGAAACTTCTTATCAGGCTTTATGGAATACTCAGTGGAAAGAGATTGTTTTGTGGTATCATCTTCCTGCATAGCATGAACACTATCCTTGTTTTCTTCCGGGGATTCAATAATTCTAAAATTTGGGCTACCATTTTGCCTATTATCAAAATTTTTACCCTTAAATTCGTTTGTTTCCTGAATACTGCTTTTCTGCAATGATTCTAAATCCGGTTCATCTTCAGGCCCCAAATAATCGGGCTCACTATTCAACATAAGTTCCTGTTCTTGCATTATTACGGTATCATACTTAGTGGTATCTGTTGCAACTTTATCTTTTGCTGGAGTATTATCATCAGGTAAAATAAATAACTCATCTTCTATTGGCTCAATACTTTTCAAGTCCCCATTACTTAATTCAATAGTATTTCCATCATCCTGTAAAGCCGTAGATTCGTCATCTTTTCTGTCATTGATAAATTCAGTTTCTGCTGGTCCAATAATTGTATCTATGAGTGTTTCTTTACCTTTTTTATTTATTTCCTGTTTATATTGTAATGCTTTTTTCCAATAACCCCATACAGGCTAAACTCCTAATTCATTTAATACCTTAACGTACAAGTCAAAATATTCAGAATTGGCAAAATTCTTTATAACATCTTCTGGTAATTTATCAAACAATGAATCCAGATATTTAAGCAACCTTCGGATATTTTCTTGCTTCTCAACCGGTAATGTATCAACAAATCTATTTACATCCTCTTTGCTATCAAGAATAATGACCTGATCAGTAATATTAGTAATTTCTTCCTGTTTTGCAGGTTTTTCTTCAATAATGATATCTGATTTACTATCATCAATATCATAGAGCTTTGAAGGTTGTTGTGGCATTTGAGCCAATAATTTTGTAATATCAACCTGTGGTTTAATCTTTTTTAACCGCTCAACTATATCATCAATATTTTCTTCTATGACAACAGCTACTGGTGATTCTATATTTTCCTCAATGCTTTTCTTTTCTTTATCAGACAGGCTTTGCGGTTTTGCCTGTATATATTTAAATTGCTTTACTAGTGTGGCATCCTTTTCGGGGTGGTCTCTCCCAACTGTAATATCTTTAAATGCTTTTGAAGCTTTGATTGTTTCGTACTCTTTTTCAAAAAGAATGTCATAAAAAAACTCAAATTCATCTTTGGTTAAACCAAAAAGTTCTACAGTAGATGAACTCTTTTTAACTGCTTTTGTTTCATAATAATCATCAATAACCTTTAAATATTTATCATATTCATCTACAAGAACAGCATTGTCTATAAAAACTATATCATCATCTTTAAACTTATACTCTTCTTCAAACTCTATCATTTTGTCCTGGAATGTTGGCAGTGTTCCTGTCAGGATTGGAGCTATATATTCATCCTCTTCTTTTGAACTGGCTTCTTTTAATATCTTAGCCTCGCCTTCTGTAATTTCTATCATACCACTAACTAATTTATCAATATCATCTATAGGGTTTTCTTCCATTGACACGTGATCTTTAACTTCAACACCTGTATCATCTATGATCATGATTTTTTGATTAGCAGCCACGGCCAGTTCATCAGGAATAGTTTCAATTTTAAATTGTGCATAATCTCTTATTAAATTTTTTGTATCAAATGAGTCACCAGTTTCTTTCGTAGTTACTGATGCAGGTACAAATTCTTTTTCTTCTTCTAACGTTATTATGTCTATATTCGTTTCATGGGAAGGTGGCTGTAGCTGGTCTTGAGGCTTTTCTTTTATTTCTGTATCTATTTTAGGTACTTCTTTTATTATTTCTTCGGTTACAGAAATTTCTTCCTGCTTCAAATCTATACTTTCTTCTTTTTGTATTATTTCCTCTTGTATGACTTTTGCGGGCTCAGCTTTTTTCTTTTCTTTATCAGGTTTAATGATAACCTCTTCTGAACGATCTCCATCAAGCGGCTTAACGTCAACTACTTCCTTTTTTTCTGGCTCATGTTTCTTTGGTGAAACTTTTACATCTGAAGTTACTTTTTCTTTCTTCTTTTCTTTTGACTTTTTTTCTTCTCCAGTAGTTTCAATTGGGATAAGATCATATTCATCAAGTTCTTCAATTAAATCTTCTTCTGAAAGAATTAAAATATCTTCACTTGCTATCTGTTCAGCTTCATCAAGATTAATAAATTGGAAATCTTCAATATCCTTTTCCTCTATTTTATTTCTAACTTCTGGAGGTATCTCAATAGTTAAAATATCTACTTCTGGTCGGTTAATTTTACCTTCATCACTAATTACATTATCTTCATCAACATATAAAGGTTTACTCGTTGCTTTTTCTGCTTCAAATTCATATCCGGAGGCTACTTCTTTTGATTCTTCCTTTTCTTTTTGTGCTAATTCTTCATCTTCAGAAAAATCTTCTATTACCAGTGCATCAATATTTTTATCATAATATATCTTGCCTTTTATTTCTCTGTTTTCTTCATCAAGGGTAGTATCAATATAACTATCTTTAACTAAGGATTCTTCTTTTTGGGATGTAGAGGAATGTAACGGTTCAGGGATGTCCTCAAACAACCTATCTTCCTTCTGAAGCTTGCTATGAACTTTAGTATGCTTGACTACTTTAATAGTATTAATAGCATCAACATGAGCAGTTATATCGATTATATCATCATCACCCTTCAGTATTTGCAAAGGTGGATTTTCATCTTCTATAATAAGCGTCGAAGTAGTAATATCCTGTAAGCCTGTAATCTCCTCCAGCTCACCCGAAACCTTTTCCTCTACAGGCATATCAATAACAACATCTTCCTCTGTTAAATCAATGACAGGTTCAGGTATGTCGGTAATTTCTTCCAGCTCACGTACTTTATGTTCTAATTCCTGACTCATATCCATTATGTTTTTTATAAACTATCTCATATTAATAATATATAATAATATTCATAAAAAATCTAATTGTGACAATAAATAAGGGAACTTTTAAAAACTGTTTTTGGGATGTTCCCTTATGAGCACCATATATAAGGCAAAACCGCTTTCTATTTTACAAATAATTTTGGAAGAAAGCAGTTTTTTCACAGGGCCCATAACCGCTGACATATTAATTAATCTGTAATAATTAATACTATTTTGTCAATAGTTATATACAACCCTTACTGTACAATATCGGTTAATTTTGTATTATTATTGAGTAGCCATGCAATCACTATATTTTTTCAAAAAATCGTTGCACTTTAATGTTATTAACTGGTACTATCTCACAATACACTATGTAAAAATAATTAAGGAGGAAATACTTTTATGAAGTTAACACACAAATTAATATGCATGGCGATAGCTCTGGTGATGTTGCCAACAGCATCATTTGCCATAGTTGATTTTGGCATGTATGGTGGCTATACCTTTGCAGGTAAGATAGACAGCCCTGATATCAGCAATGCCGACACAAATGGCTGGCAATATGGTTTTATTGGCCACCTCAATGGTTCAGTAATTCCGATGGTATTGAGCATGGGAATTGGTGGATTTTATCAAAAATCACCACTATCATATACAGTAGCTGGTAAGGATTTTGATCTTACAAAAACCATGTACGGAATTGATGCGATAGTCATGTTAGAACTGCCAATCCTTATCCATCCCTATGCCAGGGCTGGTATAGCAATCAATGAAAAAGTTGAAATTAAAACACCACTTGGAACATGGTCAGATGAAAAGAAATTTAATTCATACTACGGTGGTATAGGGGCTGCGTTTACTGTGTTTCCATTTGTCCAAATTTTTGGTGAGTATTTATATAATTACTCCAAGTTAGAAGATGATGGTAAGCTAAAAAGCAATTCCATAAACATTGGAGCACGATTAAATATATAAGAAAACTTCTAAAAACTTTTCTTTAGGGTGCTCTCTTGTGGGCACAATATATTCATATAAAACCGCTTTCATTGTATTGCATTCGCAAT
The DNA here is from genome assembly GCA_040756435.1 of Spirochaetota bacterium. Classification (NCBI taxonomy): domain Bacteria; kingdom Pseudomonadati; phylum Spirochaetota; species Spirochaetota bacterium. Next base: position 13,741 of record JBFLZD010000008.1, read on the forward strand.
GATGAAATAGGTTTTTTAAAAGGTGTCCATAAAATGCATCAAGATATAAAGGGGGTGTGCCAAAAGGCATCCCCTTTGTAATGACTTTTGCCTTCCTGTCATTGCGAGGAACGAAGTAACGAAGCAATCCCATAGTTGCGAGCGCTGCAGGCGCGTGGCAACCTCATCTTCTGCGGCATTGAGGTTGCTTCCCTTCGACAGGCGGTTACTGAGCTTGTCAAAACATTCATGACAAGCGCTACGCTCGCAATGACTTTGCACCCGCGTCATTGAACCTACAAGATTTGTTTTTAAGACATTCTCATTTTTTTTATGCTCGTATTCCATCCAGATATATCTTTATCTTTTCAAAAAGTGTTTCCACTGTTTCCTGATTAATTAATTCCATGATTACATTTTTCCTGCCAACCTGCTTTTCAGATAATGCTTTCTCTGAGCGCAATAAACTCAATGCATTAGTATAATTGGGAAGCGATAGTGATTCTGAAAGCATTATTTCACCTGTATGATACATTTTCACACCATTCTTGCGTATTTCAGTGAGCAGGTCTTTTTTCTGTATCTGAACTCTTTTCTTTGGCAATAATGTTGAACAAACAATATAATATGATTCCAGGTATTCCTGTAAAATTCTTCCAAAAAAACGCAACTGGGCATCCTTTTCTCGGTCATCATTGATGGCAATGCTGTTTTTGGTTATTGTAGCATACCCTTTTTGCTGCATATACTTAATGGCGTCTTTTATAGAAAGCATAACATCTTCCAGCATATTCTCCGGATAAATAAATTCTTTCATGAAAAGATCCCGTATATATACATATTCACTTCTGAAAGAATCTAATGATGTTTCTCCTTTTTTATTCATTATTCTGAGTGCAAGCGATGAAAACGTTAGTGGCAGGAAGTAATGGATGATTGAATTTTTATAAAAAATCATTCTTGGCCTGTTTTCTTCTGGAAGAACATACATGTCAGGCATAGTTTCCAGTTTTTTCCCTTCACCCACTACTTTCAATGACTCAAGTATTTTATCTTCTCTAAAAGATTGAATAACATAATCAATTATTTCATCAAAATTATTTCTATCTTTAAGAGTATCTGAAAGCTGATACCCTTTATATTCACAGAAATCATACAACGATTCAAAGTTATTCTTCACCATTTCCCGTGAAAAGCCTTTCACTGAAGACATAAGGATAGCGGTAGTTGTCAGGGAAAACGGGGTGATGGTTACAACATCATTGATTCTCCTGACAATATTCATGGCAACTGATTCTGGAACATTGACAGGATTAAGTGTAGATTTAATTTCTTTAAGAGTAAAAGTTTTATTAAAGTTGATATATACCATACCATATTTACGGTTAAGCAACTTGCTACTTTGCATCATGCTTACAACAGATTCTTTTTCCTTTTCTTTTCCTTTGAGTTCCTGGACATAACTTGATTCTTCAAGAATACGATCATAATTTATTGAAATTGGCACAAATACTATATCGGTGTTATATCCTTCTTCAATTGCTTCCGTGATATAGCTTAGAAAACCTAATTTTGGGAATGCCACCTTCCCTGTTCTTGAACGACCTCCTTCAATAAAAAACTCAATGGTATATCCTTCAGAAACAATTGTTTTGATATATTGCTTAAATACCGTAGGATATAATTTCAATCCCCTGAAGGTACGACGCATAAAAAATGCACCCGAATGTCTGAAGATTGTACCCATAGGGAAAAATGATAGGTTTACCCCGGCAGCAATATGCGGAGGTGCCATCTTATTTTTATAAAATACATACGATAATAACAAATAATCTAAATGGCTCTTGTGGCAGGGAGTTAACACTAAGGGCCCCCTGCTTGCTGCCTGACGTATTTCTTCAATGGCTTTGGGATCATACCGTATACCGTCAAATATTTTTCTGAACATCCAGTCCAGAGCCATTTCAAATACCCGTATGTACAATATGGAAAAATTGGCTGCTATCTCTTTAAAGTATTTATACGCCTTTTTGCGCAACTTTGATTCCGGTATTCCATCTTCCTGAGCTATACGTTTAATCTCATTTTCAACATTGGGGTGATATAATACCCGTTCCATCATTTCCTGCTGTGATTTCAGCACTGGACCTAATATGGTACGTTTTTCATGATAATAATCTTCCAGCAATTTGTTGCGCACCATAACAGCTAACTGACGTGTATCATCAACTTTAGCTTTGCCTATTTCCTCTTTTAAATTAATTGGTTGTGAAATGCGTACAAAAGGAGCAGTTGCACTTTTCATAATTGTAAGCCATGCAAACAGCAATGACTTATCCCCCGTTGCCTGAGAACTGATTATTGAATACAATGGACCTAAAGGTGAACCTGATCGTTCAGGATTTCGGTTCCAGAATATCATTTGGGGCAATAAATAAATTGGCTCATCTATTCGTTTCTGAACCTCTATTAAATAACGCAGGGAGTCATATTTTACTTCAGTATATCGTTTAAGGAAGTATCGTTTAGATAATAATGAAAAAAGGATGCTCTTATTATCTTTTATTAAACTTTCAACATAATCGGTATCCAGAACGTATTCATACTGTTTCCCTAACACTGTAGATGAAAAAAATTGCCATAAACGCCTTGTTATAAACCCAATATCCTGAAACCAGAAGGGGTTGTACTCCAGTGCAAATACCGGAAGAGGATAGTTATGCCTGCGCAGTAGGTTATATAATATCAAAAGTGATAGGTTTGAACTCTGGAAGGATGCATAGACAACATGACCTTTACCAATACATTCTTCTATCCGTGAACAGCTTTCCTCATCAAAATCAACGGTGTTAAAAAGTACCAGGGCCAGTTTTTCAAGTAATGGATTGAGACGTTCATATATTATTCCATCATATATGCCTGATGTTATAACTCCATCATTTTTTTTCATAACAATCACCCCTTACAAATGAAGGCTATGAATGTTCATAGCCATTTTTTTATTTTAAGATTTTTAATGCTTTATAAAATACTAATCTTCTTTTAGTTATTCCACAATTGTAAACGAAAATATCTAAATTTTAATCATTTTTTAACCATGTAATAAACTTTTGAGTATTGTAAATAATACGTTTTTCATTGCAAGTACTTTTTTAAGATAATTGGACTGAAACACTATACATAATTATATATATATTTTTACTTTTATGATCACAATAGTTAAAAAAATCCAGTAATAATTTCTTAAAAATTTCATCCAATGACATACAGCATACTAAATGCTACAAATCAAAAGGATAAGAATTATTTCTTCTATATAAAAATATTGATTGAAATATTATAGGTTTTTGCCTAAAATTGTTATCTCTGATTAAAAAAATGTTTGCAATATATATGTCCTGTTTACAGTATATATTGCCAGAATGAATATAATGAAAGTTTTCATATAACCTGTAACCAGGATTAACAAAGAAAAATTTATGTGTAACTAGTACAATTGTCATGATATAATATTATAAATAAAGCCTTTTAGATAAACAGCGGGATGTAGCGCAGTCCGGTTAGCGCGCTTCGTTCGGGACGAAGAGGCCGGGAGTTCAAATCTCCCCATCCCGAAAGCGTTAGTATATACTGAGGAATTGATGACTCATTCTAAAATGACTTTATTAAAAGCTAAATACCCTACAATTAAAGAAATACGGAAATCTATTGTAGACGATATTATAACCGAGCTTGCTAAAAATAAAATACAGGTAAGGCTGGACAATCTTGAACTGTACCTTATAATTGATGAAGCAATAACCAATGCCATGGAACATGGCAATAAATGGAATCAGAATAAATATCTCCATATTGAGGTTGCAAAGGATACCAACCAATTGTATATTACTATTACCGACGAGGGGAATGGCTTTAAGCATCCCGATTTACATTCAAATGTTCACCTGCAACCCCGGGGGCGAGGCATTTTTATAATTAAACAATTTGCCAAAGTTTCATGGAACAAAAAAGGAAACAGCATAACCATGGCAATACCCATTACACACAATAGCAATCCTGTTTAAAGAGCTATCCAGCATAGTGCTATGAAACGATATAACAGTACCCCCAACCGGCTTTCATATACTTCTGGTAAATACGCTACACCTGCAAAACGATATACCAGTTATCACATCATACCATGTATAATTCTGGCGATAGTTCTTGCAATTACTCTATTTATATATAAAAGCTGTAACAATGACCACATCCATCAAACCACAGCAACACAACATCTTAAACAAACCAGTAATTCACCAAACAATGTTAAAACTCATAGAAAGATTTTACAAAAAAAACAAGAAATTCCCGTTGATACCACCCCAAAGGATTCATTGCCACCTGAAACCGATTTAAGAATATTAACCGACAAGTAAACTTTGATTTCTCTAAAAAATCCGGAACATCCTGTACCACAGTGCATGGAAAGAAAAGGCTATGCGGGTACTCATGCCTATTGCCAGAACTATACATAGCAATCCTATACTGTAGATGATAGTTACTAACTGCCTGTCTTTAATCATTAGATTAAGATTTTCAGCATAGTTCATTAATGGGGATGTATATGCTGATTTAACAACCAGCGTGGTATAGCTGGGTGCACTCCATTTATATACTGGTTTGCCATTCTGGTAGTATATATACCGCATGCGAGCTGTTATGGTGTAATTTCCAGGTTTAACATTTGTAAGCATTATCTCACTGGTTGGGTGTGTAACGATAAACGGTGGTACTACTTTCTGTGAAGAAACAACAACAGAATACCCCTGAACCTGCTTTTGCAAAATGTTTTTTGGCAATAACGAAAATTTGTAAAATGAAGACGCATAAATTTCTTTAAACGGTATATTAAAAAGCACAATCGGATACTGTATCCGTACCTTTCCCGGGATTTTTCCCGGTAACTCTTCTGGTGGCAAAATACCTTTGGCTAATTGTTCATAGTATGCTGCATCTGCCTTTCCAACATCTCCAATAACTATCTCATAGGTGGCCATCCGTCCTTTCATGTTGGTCATATCAACGGGACGAATACTGAAGAAATATCTTCCTTTTGGCAGGCTTTCAAGAGTCACTGAATCAGCAGTTGTAAATGCTGATGGTTCAACAATGGCATCTTTAGCAATTGCATAGTAAAATCCTTTAAGCCTGTCCCGCTGTTCAACTGTCCATTGTAATACTGGAACCGGATTATTCACCTGTGTACCTTCAGGATGGGTTGGGGAACTCACTGTGGGCATGGGTAGTGGCGTACTGGAAACAAGCAATGGATAATGGATGGTACGGCTGTAGTTACCAGCTTTATCAATAGCTCGAATGTGAAAATAGGTTATGCCATCCTTTAAATCAGGTACAACATATTTTCGTATAGGCCCTTCCACGTTCTGTACTGTTGGGTCAAATGTTGGTAGGTCATTATAAATAACAGCATACCCAGCTATACCAGATTCATCAACTGGTGGATCCCATTCAATAATGGCATTGGTTTGACGTGTCCAAATATTTTCAGGATGTGTCCGTGAATATACGTTTGGAGGAAGTACCGAAATATCCGAAAACTTTGCCAGCAGGCGCTGGTTGCTATTCCAGAATAATAGAACCTGCTTTTTAACAATGACCGGGAACTGTTCATATGAGGTAACATTGGCATCGGATATCCTGAGTGCATTGGAAAGCGATCCATCAATCAAAGAATATTTCTTTCCAAACACTGCCTGATATCGCTCTCGCATATCATTCCATACAATAAGCATTTCATCATCCGAGGAAGCAACTAATTTAGGAGCATAACAATCAATCTCTGCTCTTGTTATAATAATAGGGTCAGGTTCCCATTGTTTCCCTTTATTGTATCCTCGCAATAATCTCACTTCCCAGTGTTTCTGTTCATTGTTCATATAGACACAGTAAAGAACATCTTTGTGTAAATAGAGATTCGGAGAAGAATCATTAGCCGGGCTCAGAGTAATGCGCTTTGGCGAGGAAAAACTTTTTCCATTATTACCTGAATATACAAAGAACAGATCATCGGATAACACTCCTCCGGATAATATCTTTGCCTGAAACACTAAGTATATTGAATCACCTTCAAATACTATAGCAGGAAAGAATAAACCCCGGTATTCCGTTGCAATATCTGCTATTGTATCTATCCTGGTAAATTGCAATTCATCCGGAGAAAATGCATGATACAGAATTAGACGGCCACCTACTGAACCATGATAAAACAGGTGCAGCCCGCCAGTGGAATCATAAAACACCTGGGATAACATGGATTCATCAGTCTGAAGCGATAGTGCAACAGGTTTGCTCCATGTAGCACCCAAATCATTTGAAACGGTTAGAAATATTTTACTTTTGCTATCAACAAGGTTATGCCAGGTACAGGCAATGTGACCGTTGTTTGATATGGCAATATGAGGGCGCACAGCCACAGAAGGGTCAATACCTGATAATTTATAAGGCGGTAGAAAATCTTTTCCGCCATTGAGGGAAAGTATAACATAAATACCATTCTCATTTTTTTCCGTGCCCTCAAAAGCCACTGCAATAACATTGCCTTTGGACACTGCAAAGGGTGATTTCACTTTCAGTGTATATGGTGTTATAAGAGCACTTCGCTCCCATCCCACCGGATAGGTTACCACCTCTTCGTAAAAGAGGTGGTAACCTGCATAGATACTTACACTAATAATAACAGCCCAGATAATATATCGCAGCCGCGGAAATGTAAATGCCAATTCAAAAATATATATAGAAAGTCTGTTCATACTCCTATTATCGGAACTTTATCCAGCATATTCTCCACGGCTTCGTAATTTTTCCTTTTCCTCTTCTTCCAGCACATTAAAGGCAATTTTGCCAACTTTTGTTTTTGGCAATTCATCTCTAAACTCAATTTCCCGTGGGCAACTCCATTTTATCAGATGTTCCCTGCAATGTCCAATTAATTCTTCTGCCAATGTATTACCTGCTTTATCCTTATATTCCGGTTTCAATACAATAAATGCTTTTACCCTTTCCACCTGTGCCTTATCCGGTACACCTATGACACAGGCCTGGTCAACTGCTGGATGTTTCCGCAATACATCTTCAACCTGAGATGGGTATACATTAAATCCAGAAGATTTAATCATTCTTTTCAAGCGCAATTTGAAATAGAAAAATCCATCCTCATCCATTGTCCCTATATCACCGGTATGCAACCACACCAGCCCATCATCATGCTTACGCAACGTTTTTGCGGTCTCTTCCGGCTGATTAAGGTAGCCAAGCATTACTGCAGGCCCGGAAACACATATTTCACCTTCCTGTCCACATGGGGCTTCCTCAGTTGTACCCTGTTTAACAATCTTTGCCAGCATATCAGGGAAAGGAACTCCAATACTACCTTCGCGATATTCATTCATTGGCATTGCCATAATTGCTGTTACTGCTTCAGTAAGCCCATACCCTTCACGCAATTTTACATTCCCACCCTGCCGTGCCACTACTCTTTCAAATTCTTCTTTCACTACACGTGGCAAAGTATCTGCACCACTGAAAGCTGCCTTAATGCATGACAAATCTGCAGAACAAAACACCTTATTTTTACTCAAAGCTTCAAATAACGTTGGAACGCCAATAAGAAAATTGGGTTTCTTTTGTTTAATAAGTTTTGCAACGATAACCGGATCAAATTGGGGTACCAGGATACTTTTGCCACCACCCATAAAAAATGCATTGGTACAAACACCCAGTCCAAATCCATGGAATATTGGTAATATTGCCAGTATTGAATCATCCTCAGACATTTTCCCCCATGAAGCAACCTGCATACCTTCACTGATAAAATTCATGTTTGAAAGCATAATGCCTTTGGGCATGCCTGTAGTGCCACCACTGTATAAAATAACTGCCATATCATCAGTTTTCATGCTGGATTTGGGAACACTGCTGCTCTTTTTCATCAAGTCATTCCACCACACCACGCGCGGATCTTTTGGCACTTTTGGGATTTTCCTCCCTTTGGTAAGATAAAACCCCAAAGCTTTAAGCCCTGGCAGAAAATCAGAGATTTTAGTAAGAATTAAGGTTTTACAGGGCGTTTTATCCATCACTTCCTTAAACGCACCATAAAAGGCATCAATGGTAAGAGCAAATGTACTATTGCTAACATTAAGGTAAAATTCAATTTCTTTTGGGGGCGATAGTGGATGTATCATACTGGCCACAGCCCCAATTTTATTTACCGCATAAAAACATATTATTCCCTGGGGTGTTGTCGGCATGGAGATAGTTATGGTATGACCTTCTCTAAGCCCTAATGCATACAACCCTTCAGCACACCTATCAATGAGTTGTGCAAACTCCTTGTACGTGGCCGTATACCCCATAAAGTCCCAGGCAATTGCATTGGGTTTTCGCTCAACCGTACGCAACAGTGCTTCATACATGGTTACCTTAGGGTAATCCAGTGAATGTGGCACTTCTCCATAGTATTTAAGCCATGGCTTTGTTTCGTACATATAAGGCCTCCAAAAACATATTATTTTTTACTTTTAATAATTTCCATAAAAGCTTCAATGCGGGTTAACACCTGCGCTTCGCTGAAATTACGCTCATCCACCATATCTGCTTCAATAATAAGTGATGGGATCCCTCGCTCCTTCTGCACAATCCGTTGTATATCATACTGCCCCAATGAATACGGTTTGCAACTTCGGTTTGAATGCATCACAAGGCCATCAACATCGTATTTGTCTATCATACCAATTACAGCTTTAGCCATCTGATCCACCGAAATATTCAGATAGATAGCTGTATAGCCTTCCACCATACTCTTCAAAAAGTCATTTTCATCTAAATAGTCTAATTGCCTGCACCATGCTGTGGTATAGGTATCAGCCACAAGGCATGCATTATGTGCAGCAAATGTATCAGAAAGCCATTTAGTTTTATACCACACAGGAAGGTTATCCCACAACAGGCGATACTGTTCATTGGGAATTGCACTGATACCATTTGCAATACGCTCCTTCATTTCGTTGAGTAATTCAGTATAATAATCCACCACAATCTGGGTACCACGCAACGTAACAATAAGCGCCAAATGAAAAAATGCATCAAAAGCACTCATTGGTGCGGGCTTATGCATGGCAGTATCAAGTACTGCCTGCCACAATCTTTGACCTGCAATGGAAAGCTTGCCCACTTCAATAGCTTTATCATAATCAAATTTTTTGCCACACTGCTCCTCTAAAAATGCAATATATTCAAGTATCTGTGCACCCACATAATCCTTTGCTTCCTGTGTCATTTCACTGTGACAAAATGGTGTATCAAAGATAAACAATGGTACATTAAAATACCGCGCCTGCACCTCATACCATTTGAGCACAGTGCCACAAATGTTGTTGCAGCATACCAGAAAATCAGGCTTTGGCAATCCCCCAATAGGCCCACCATTGATAGGCGCAGCAGCAATGTCCGAGCGCGCATATGAGCACAGATCACGACAGTAACCCATTTCCTCTGCCTTTTCGCAAAGCCCTACACCCATCTTTGAGGCACCAACCATTGCGCCATGATTTTCCGGATACACCGGAATAACGTCCATAACTAAAAGAGGCTCCACCGGTCCACCACTGGTGATCCACGCCACCTTTTTATTGTTCTGTGCCGCAGTTTTTGCCTCTATATAATAATTGGTCATTATTTCTTTCATCCGTTTAACGGATTTTATTCTGTTGTCCTTTTTTTCCTGTGGTTCTGCCATAGGTTCACCTCGCAAAAGTTAAATCATATCAATGAATGCTTCAAGTCGTGTTTTCATCTGCCCTTCCGATGGAAGTTGCTGTTCTAATTCCAGCAATATAGAAGGAACACCAACCTCATCCAGAGCCTCTTTCAGGTAAGGATAGTCAAACGAATGAGGGTCGCAAAACTTGAGGTACAGGAATATTGCACCCTGTACATTATGTGTCTTAATCATTGTTTTAATCGTTTCAGCACGGGTATAATAATCACGGTATTTTGCCGGGCAGATATTTCTTTCATAGTACCTGTCGGCTATTGCCCGCAATGGCTCCTTATCAGTTGCTATCGCCCCCTCAAAATACCGTGAGCCGGTACACAAATCATCCCATACTACCACACCGCCTGAAGTTTCAATATAATCATAAATATCGGGATGATTGCAAATACCGCCAATAAGCATTATGCGTTTTCGTTTTTCAGTTTGTGGCGGTAGTTGAATGGATGGGATCAATTCCTTTAAATTGGACACAACCTGGTCACGATCCAGTATCATGGCAGCCTTGATGACTGCATTCATCTGGCTACCAGTCAAAGCACTTTTGTTATCACTTTTAAGCTGCCAGATAGTTTTTAAAAGTGAGCGGATTTCATTGTAGGTAGCAATAGCTTTTTGCAACGTATCGTCCGATAGCGTTATCCCAAAGCTTTGTTTCAGTTCCTTAGCAAAGCGCACCAGCACATCATACATATATTTGCGTGCACTATCAGTATGAAGCTTAACCGCCCATACTACATCAAAATGATGCTTCATGCCAGCATTCAGGCGCCATATATCGGAAAGCCGCTGAATTGAATCACAGGTGTGCGGAAACACGGCACCATCCACAAATGACAGCCTGCCCTGCAGTGCATCCTCCAGCGCACCACGTACCAGTGAGCAGCTGTATGCCTGCAGATGTGCATCCGCCTTAGAGATAGCTTCTACCTGCCCAAATATCCTGAATGGATGAATACCTGCGGCGTAGATGATTTCTTCCGGTGTGTATGAACACATGTAGGCAAGCACCCTTTTTCCTGTTGCCTTTTTTAAATGAGCAACATACTCATACGGATCACTAATCTCAAATTTTTTCAGTATATCCATTCTCCACTCCTACAAAAAGTAGTTGACAATGTACGACAATATCGTACATTGTACGATATTATATTCAATATAAATTTGAATATGTAAACTGTCAATAACTTTTTGTTATATAGTATGACAATTATGAAAACAAAAAAGATTAAACGCATTCAATCAATTGAACGGGCACATGCCATTTTATCGCTGTTTATCAATGACAAAAAACCACTGGGCATAAGCGATTTTGCAAAAAAGATTGCATTGCCTAAAACTACCGTACAGGGAATAGTTCAAACGCTCTGTCATTTAGGCTATCTAGAAAAAGATCATGAAACAGGTAAATACAGGCTTGGCCCGTATGTATTCCAGTTAGGCATGAAATATGCCACTAACCTTGACCTGGTAAGCATTGCACGGGTATGGGCTGAACGTCTATGCTTTCAATTCAGGCAACCGGTTAATATTGGCATGCTTGTAGGGGATAAAGTTATCATAGTACTCCGCGTTGAGCCTGAAAACAGATTTATGTCTTATCCTCAAGCTGGTTCAGTAATTCCCACACATACTACCTGTATTGGCAAGTTGCTCTGTGCCTATATGGAAAAGCAACGACTAGAAGAAATTCTAAAAGATTACACCTTTCAAATGCTGACTCCAAATTCAATTACCTCAAAAGAAGACTTTTTGAAAGAATTAAAAAAGGTACGGCAGGCTGGTATTAGTTTTGACAATCAGGAATCAGTGATGGGTTTGGCCGGGATTGGCGGGCCTATCTTTAACTATAGTGGAATTATAGCAGCTTTTGCCATTACCGGCAATGCTGATTTTATACTTAAACACAAACAGGACATTATTCATGCTGTAAAGGATACTTCTCTTCAATTATCTGTGCAGTTAGGGTATAACCCTGACAGCAAAACACTTTAAAAATATGACAAAAATACTTGACGACATAATGAATTTTATGTATATTATTGTTAGCACTCATTATAGAAGAGTGCTAATGCAACCTATAACAAAGCTTTTGCCCCTCAGGGGCTTTTTTTTTAAAAACCTCCTCCATACAATGCATCCCTGTATCTAACAATGTCAGTTGCATAGCTTTTTATTCTTTCATCTTTATTATTTATTTTTTCCGCAATAGAAGGATCTGCTTTGATCATGGCCTGTTTTAAAGTATCACAAAAAAGCTTAGTTCCCGGCAATAAGGTATCCCAATAGTAGTAATAAAACTTCCATTTCTTATTTGTCTTAGCCTTTTCAGCCATGTATTCAATCATATAAACTGACTGCAACAACCGTTCATATATAAAAATAACATCATTGGAGTTGGTTTTATATTGCTGAGTTATATACATAGTGAATGTATCAATTTTTTTTGCATCAGAAGGCTCTTTGCTCCAGAACGTTATGTATACTAATTCACTGATATCATCATATCCTAATGAAGCGCCAATCATGTCGGTAGCAAGATTTAACATTAAACGCTGGTTATCATTGAATATATAATCAATGGTTGATGCATATACTGGATGGACTAAAATAAAAAAAAGAAATACAATGGCTATCTTTTTCATTCTGTGATTCCCTCACCTTTCAGTTTTATAGTATATAGAAAACAATAACAACACAATGTTTCTTTTATAACTCGTTTTATTCAACAATTTTATAGTTTTATGATGATTCACCTATACAATTTTGACAGTTTTCACTCAAATTTTTCAATCCACATTCATTTGCTATTTCTATAGTTTAAAAAAAGTACGCTTACTTGGTATATAAATTGTTACCATCATTGTAAAAACGTGCTTGTAATAATCACTCATTCAACATCCTCTCCCAATATGGGCATATCTTTTTGTATTGTATGTTTTACTTTTTTCCCTATAACGGCATCACAATGTAGCGGCGATAGGCCCACGCCTGGTCGCTTGATAATGATATCACTGTAGTTAAGGATTGTCCCTGCTGGTATATCCCGTGCTGCAAAAATGCTTCGCCGTGCCGATCGCGCAACGGCTGCCTCATCCTCTTTATAATCAATTGAGCCATCACCTAACATTGCCAGTGCTGTATTAACATCTTCAATATATGCTGCAAACTCTTGAGGTGTCAGCGATACATCCTTATCTGCACAATCATGATTATGCGATAATTTAAAATGTTTTTCAAATACCCGTGCACCCAATGCAACAGCCATCATAGAAGCTCTGTTGTCTTTAGCATGATCTGAAAATCCAACAGGCAGGCCATATAATTGTTGTAAACTTTTTATTCTAAACAGATTAAGTGCACTAGGAGGTACTGGATACAGTGATACACAGTGCAGGAGCACTACATTACACTGTTCATTTTGCAAAAGTTTTACTGCATGCGCTATTTCATGCTGCAATGAAATGCCTGTGGAAACAATCACAGGCTTATGAGTGGATGCAATGCTCTGCAATAATGGCACATTGGCAATCTCTGACGAAGCTATTTTGTACAATGGCACATTAAGGTTTTCCATCATTGCAAAGGAATCATCATCAAAACAAGATGCAAAAAATACAACTCCATGTTCATACGCAACCTGTTGCAGCGTTTTGTAATCGTTATATGAAAGTTCAAACGTTTTAAAAAACTGTATGGTGCTATCATCATACTGGGGCTTTTCATTGTTAAGGAGCGATTTTGTATACACTGAATAAAATTTTTCTGCATTAAAAACTTGAAACTTAACTAAATCTGTACCTGCTTGTGCTGCTTTTTCAATTAAGGCAATGGCTTCATCCAATTTACCATTATGGTTAAGCCCAATTTCTGCAATAAAGACTGGTAGGTTATTTTGCAGTTTGTTCAGATACTTTGTTTCAAATAAATCCATATAAATAAATATTCCCTTACAATAAAAATACTATTCTTAACTACTAAAAGAATTCCTTATCCTGTAATAGTGCTTTTTTTCACATTTTTAAAAAATGTAATAAACGTTAAGCAGTGTTTCAAAAAAGCTATACCTTTGCAAGATATTTTTATATATAGCTCATTTTCTCCCTTAAAATTTAATTGACAAATTATTAATTAAAACAGTAGGATAAGCGCTCAACGGTATTAATTATCTACATACTACACTGTGTAGCTTTATACTTACTTTACTATATTGTTATAAAATTATGGGCACCTCTAAAAACCGCTTTCATCATTACCAATGCAATTATAAAGAAAGCAGTTTTATCCTATATAGTGTGCCCACAAGGGAATATCCCTAAAAAACAGTTTTTAGAAGTTTCCTTACTATGTAGTTTTACTGTACAGTAACTATCGCATACAAAAATAATGAAGGGGTTAACAGTATGGGTAAAAAGTTCCTCATTGCTATTGATTTAGGTACTACCGGTAACCGGGTATTTTGTTTTGACGAACATGGATTGCCAATTTCAAGTAGTTACGCCGAATTTACACAGCATTTCCCAAAACCTGGCTGGGTTGAACATGATGCTAATGAAATCTGGGAATCAGTTGTAAAACTGTTACCTGAAGCTATACAAAAAGGTAATCTGGATCCAAAGGATGCGATAGCAATTGGAATTACCAATCAGCGAGAAACATCAGTGCTCTGGAACGAAGAAACTGGTAAGCCAATTTATCACGCCATTGTATGGCAATGCCGAAGAACCACTGACATATGCAATCAACTGAAAGAAGCTGGCCACGAACAATTATTCCGTGAAAAGACTGGCCTTGTGATTGATGCATATTTTTCGGGCACAAAAGTTAAATGGATGCTTGATAATGTGCCCGGTGCTCGCGACTTAGCCAAAAGCGGCAAGCTATTATTTGGAACTATTGACACCTGGATTTTGTGGAAATTAACTGGCGGCAAATCGCATAAAACTGATTACACCAACGCTTCCCGTACGCTCATGTTCAATATAAAAGAAAAAATATGGGATTTAGATATTTTAGAAATACTGGATATACCGCGTACTATACTGCCAGAAGTGAGAGAATCAGCATCATATTTTGGCGAAACAAGTGGCGTACCGGGTCTACCTGATGGCATAACCATAGGTGGTATTGCCGGCGACCAGCAGGCAGCAATGGTTGGTCAGAACTGCGTTTTTGAAGGAACATCAAAAAATACGTACGGTACCGGTTGTTTTATGCTGCTTAACATGGGCAACGAATGGATGCTTTCAAAGCATGGTCTGCTCACCACACTGACATGCGATAATAAGGGTCAGCCGGTGTATGCGTTTGAGGGTTCGGTATTTATTGGTGGGGCTGTAGTCCAGTGGCTTCGTGACTATATGAAATTTATTGAAAAAAGTTCTGATGCTGAAAAAGTATCGCTTTCAGTTAAAAAAGAGGATGAAGTGGTGGTAGTGCCGGCATTTGTTGGACTGGGTGCACCATACTGGAAGATGGATGCACGGGGCGCTATTTTTGGGCTTACACGAGATACTACCCCCCAGCAGATTGTGCGTGCTGCAGTAAAATCAATTGCATTGCAATCATACGAGGTTTTAGAAGCAATGCAACAAGACTCGGGCAAAAACATTCACGAACTCAGGGTTGATGGCGGAGCAACACGCGATACCTATTTAATGCAATATCAGGCTGATATATTGGGTATACCAGTTCTACTGCCTGAGGTTACCGAATCAACAGCGTTAGGTGCAGCATATTTAGCCGGTATAACGGGAAAAGTATATAATACCATTGATGAGGTTGCAAAATTCAACAAGATAGCAAGACGTTTCAATCCATCTATGAATGAAACTGCACGAAAACGTGAAATAGCTCTATGGAAAGATGCAGTAAAACGATTGTTATAGAGACAAACATACGATGGACGTATATATTTTAATTAATTCGATAGCAAGGAGGCATTATGGCCAAGCCATTATTAGGTGAATTGTTAGTTGAAGATGGAGTGATAACCCAGGACCAATTGAATCAAGCGTTGTCCATCCAGAAAAAGGAAGGCGGGCTTATTGGCATAATACTTATGAATTTAGGATTTATTGATGAACCAACACTGGTAAAATATTTAGCTCTTCAGGCTGAACGGGTGATAAAATCTGAGTAAGTCTTTTAATCCTGTAGTGTATTGTATCTTCGTGCCATTATTTCATTGGTTAATTTGATGATTGTTTCTATTTTGAAGGGTTTTCTAAGAACACCTTCCAGTCCCATCATTAATAGCTTATCTATATCAGGTATTGAATCTACCCCTGTGATAAACACTACATCAGTTTTGGGGCTTACTTCATGTATTGACTTAAAAACAGCATCACCTTTATGTCCGGGCATCAAATAATCTAAAAACACAATATCAATATCTTCAAATGTGCATATATCAATGGCTTCCTGCCCATTATCTGTAGTTAACACCTGATAGCCCATCCGTTCAAAAGCAGAAGACAAAAACTGGCGTATTGGTTCTTCATCATCCACTATTAAAATTCTCACTTCCCCTAAATAGAGCATCTCTTTTTCTTCTTTTTTTTCTAAAGCATCAAACGCAGGATTAAAACGCTTAAAATAGAGTGTTACTTCATTACACCTGGCAGGGTCATGGCATAGTGTCATATCACCACCATGGCTTTGCATTATGCCATACGCAATTGCTAAATTAATGCCATTTCCTACACTATCCACACCATTACTGCCTTTTGCTTTCTGTTCCTCACCATTTCCCCAGTTTCCGGGAACACCATCATTAACCAGTTTAAGCATGACTGCATCGCGGTTAAAAGATGTTTCAATGGTGATAGTCCCCTTTTTATTGGGTTTTATTGCCGAACGAGCATGTGAAAGTAAGTTTAAAAGCACCTCTTTTATCTGGCGTGAGTCTACAAATATCTCGGGGACCTTACCTAATTTTAATTTACACTCAATGGATTCTTTTTCTAACGTAAACCTTTGCACATCAACTATCTCTTTAATCAAATCATTAAGAGAACAATATTCAAATGAGATATCTTTACCCGTTACAAATACACTCAGCCTGTCGATGAGAGATGAACCTCGGGTTGTTTGCTTGTCAATAATGGATACTGCTTCCTTGACTGATTCATCCACAGCTTCATTCATAAGTAAAAGCTCAGCATACCCTTTTATAACCGCTAAAATGTTGTTAAATTCATGCGCCACCCCCTGAGCAAGCACCCGTAAACTGGCGATAGTTTTTTCAAATTCTTCTTCAGCAATATCAGATTTGCTAACTTTAAGACCTGTTTGATAATACCGAATTGTGCCTATAATTTTACCAATGAGCGTGAAAAATGGTGCATTGTTCTGTAAATATTGAAGTTCCTCTAATGGAAAAACCAGACATACCATGCCAACGACTATATCTGCATGCAATAGAGGAATAATTACTACAGAGATATCGGTTTCATCATGTTGAAAAGGTTTGGCCGTGGGTAAAAACAAAACACTTTTCTTTTTAATTGCCTTGCGTACAATCAACGAAAAATTATAAATTTTCACTACCAGTTCATCAAAGTTTTTACCTGCTTCATGGTGCAGTACCAGCCGTTCATCCCCAACCAGAGTATAGACTGAAACAGCTACCGATTTCATTTCATGATGCAGTAAATCCACAACATTGGATAAAAATGCATCGCTATTTGTTGCGTTCTGAGCCGTTTTAAAAATATCAAGCAATAGGGCATATTGCTGTTTGCTTAGCATATATATAATTCCGTAGTAGTTTATTTCTACTACAGACTATAGCACGAATGAATATTAATTCAACAAATGTAGGAAGGATTATTCTACTTTTGATAAAAAACCAGTCCAACACGATGTATGTGGTCTATTACATCAGGGTCATGTATATATTTAAATAATGAAATATCGAATGTATATGGTAACAATAAATCATTCTGACAAACCAAATTTCATATTTCTTTCATATCTTTTAGTGCAGTAAAATGTTTAGCCATTTTTTCAAATTCTTTGCTATACACATTGACAATTTTTTTTATGATTTCTTGTGCTAATGCATCATCGTAGGTATGGGGAGTCAGATTACGACTTGTAATCATATCCATCCAGATTTCGCCATTATCAATAAGTCCTGTTTTAAAAGCCTGTCGGGTAGTGTCTTTAGAACCATATAAATTTGATAGTCCCTGTTCTTCAAGGAAATCTTTAAAAACATTCCATGCCAACTCATGTGTATACTCAAATGCCTGTATCAAACCCTGCTTTTCTAGATCAGACAACTCACGCTCATGATATATATTAACTGCATTCATTAATTGCCTGAAGGCATTCATATAATGGATAAAACGCTGTATCCATCGTATATCCTTATGTGCCATAAAAGTAATGTTCAGAGGTATTTTCGTTATGCTATTTTAATCTCATGTAACCAGCCAAAAGAATCTTTTATTTCACCTGTCTGCAATTTTGTAAGATACTCATATAATTTAGTAATAGTTGGTCCTGCTTTTTCCTCATCGCAGAATGTAAATACTTTGTCACGATAGTGGATGCTGCATACTGGTGTAATAACCGCTGCAGTACCAACAGCTCCCACCTCATCAAAATGCTCAACTTCATCTATTGCTATTGGGCGTTTGTCAACATTCATTCCCAAAAGCGTAGCTATATCCATAAGGCTTTTGTTAGTTATGCTGGGCAAAATAGAATTTGATTCAGGGGTAAGATAGGTATTACCCTTGATTGCTATAAAATTAGACGTCCCAAATTCATCAACATATTTCTTTTCTTTTGGATCCAGATACAGCGGTATAGGGAAACCTTTCTTTTTAGCATATTCCCCACCACGTAATCCAGCAGCATAATTACCCCCAACCTTGCAGTCCCCCACACCATTGGGAGCTGCTCTATCATATTGTTCTACAACTAGAGCCTTAACTGGCTTAAATCCGCCTTTGTAGTAAGGTCCCACAGGGGTTACAAACACAATAAATACATATTCATCCGCTGGTCCCAACCCAACTCTTGCACCAGCACCATAGATAACAGGCCGTACATACAGGCTT
This sequence comes from Spirochaetota bacterium, assembly GCA_040756435.1. Lineage (NCBI taxonomy): Bacteria > Pseudomonadati > Spirochaetota > Spirochaetota bacterium. The sequence goes on from JBFLZD010000008.1 coordinate 32,626, forward strand.
GCACCCGTACCAAATGGTGGTACAAATTTTGCATTTGCTGCAACCACTTTATCCACAGCTTCAATGAACATATCCACAGGCACTTCAGGAATGAAAATCCTTTCACAACTGCGCTGCATACGCTTTGCATTCTCATCGGGTCTGAATGCTACAATACGCCCATCCACAGTTTCAAAGACTTTAAGTCCCTCAAAAGCTTGCTGTCCATAATGGAGGCCTGGTGCAGCAATATGAATAGGGATGGTTTCTTCGGTTGAAAGCTCTCCTCCAGACCACTTCCCATCTTTATAAAAATATCTAATATTATAATCTGTCTTTATGTATCCAAACGGTAGATTTTGCCAGTCTAACTTAGATTTTTCTCGTTGTGTTTGCATAGCTCATAAACCCTCATAAAAAATAAAAAACCATAGCCTTTGATATGGTTTAATTTATAAAGCATATTTATATCATTTTACCAACATAATAGTACAGTGTCAAATATATTTTAATTAATATATTATTTAAGGGTGTGTTACGTTTTTTTACATACTATCGATTGGCCCTTCACTATCGCCATCAATGAACTGCTTTGCATACGGATTATTTTTTGAAAAAAATTCATGTGATTCCATATCTACAACAATCATACCATTCAGTAACAAACCAACCTGGTTAGCAGTTTTACGGGCTACAGCTAAATCCTGCGTTACCAGTAAAGATGTCATCTTGTATTTTTCCTGAGTTGCCAAAATAAGATCAGAAATTGAATCAGCAAGCACCGGGTCAAGCCCTGCAGTGGGATCATCATACAGAATGATTGATGGTGAAAGGCATAATGCACGAGCAAGCCCAACTCTTTTTTGCATGCCACCACTTAACTGGGAAGGTAATTTTTGTTCTGATCCTGACAGGCCAACCCATTCTAAAGCCTCCATTACTTTTTCAGTAACTATCGCCTCATCTACTTTACGACGCCGTAACCCAAAAGCCACATTATCAAACACATTCATGGAATCAAAAAGCCCGCCTTTCTGGAACACATACGCCATGGTTATATTGCGTTTCATTTTTTCTTCTATAGAGAGCGTAAGGTATTGTTGTAACGGAATTCCAGCTAACGCGATAGTTCCTGTAAAATGAGGAAATAGCCCTGCAATTGTTTTTAACAGAACTGTCTTGCCACTTCCATTTTTTCCAAGAATGACATAGATTAAGCCCTGTGGTACAGAAAGGCTCACATCTTGCAACACTGAATGATGATTAAATGTTAACCCAACATGATTTACAGTTATCATGAATACATCGTTGCATAATAATCTTTTAATGAATAGAGAATATTAATATATGAAATATACCGTTCCTGGTATATTACACCTTTTTCCACCAACCGCTTCACTTCGCAATCTGGTTCATGGTCATGGGTGCAGGGCTTAAATGCACATCTGGCAGCATATTTTTCAAATTCATAAAAATATGTACTCACCAGATGAGGCTCAATATCCATAATCCCAAATTCACGAAGGCCAGGAGTGTCAATAATTCGCGTGTGCTCTTCCACGATTATCATGGAAACATTGGTTGTAGTGTGTTTACCTTTACCAGTGCTTGCAGAAACCTCCCCCACCCTAAGATCCAGATGTGGATACATGGTATTCAATATGCTCGTTTTGCCAACTCCTGAATAGCCAACAACGACTGAAGTTTTATTGTATAAGAGTTCTTTAAACTCGTCAATATTGTGACCCGTTTTAGCACTGGTCATTATGATACTGATATTAGTATTTTTGTAATAATCGTGTACATATTCAATATCTTTTTTCAAAGCTAAATCATATTTATTAACACACAGAATAAGTGGAATATGTTGCTGTCCACACCTGACTGCTATTCTATCAGCAAATCGCAAATTCAGCTTTGGCAGTGCAAATGACTGCATGACAACAACACAATCGCAATTTGCGGCAATGATATCTATTTTTCTGTGTTTACCTTTTTCTTTGCGTGAAAAATAATTTTTCCGGGGAATTATATCTTCAATAACACCTGTACCATCATCGGCTATCGTTATTTCAACCTCATCGCCAACAGCAACCGGATTAGAAAACTTTTCATTATCAGATTCAAATTTCTGACGTAATTTACCTCTCAACACACAGTTTGTATATGAGGCATCATGATATACGGTATAATAAAGCCCCATTACTTTAGAAACTACACCACGCATATCAGGTAAACCTTTATTACAATAACGTAGAGCCAGTTGTAAAACTGGCTCTACACGTGTGCATCAATATCAACATTAAATTATTGTTTATGCTACTTCTTTGGAACAACTTTAAAAGTAACGCGTCGGTTTGCAGCATCCCTGGGATCCACCCCTGGCAGAAGTTCAGATGAACCAACGCCCTTATAAGTCATTTTGGGGGAATCTATTCCTTTAGCCTTCAGAGCATTATAAACCGCTTTTGCTCTTTCAGTGGAAATTTTAATATTGCCAGGTTTGTTGCCAACCGGTTCTTCAGGTCCTGAACCATCGGTGTGACCGGTTACCTGTAATACATAGCCTTCGGGCAATTTGTTCAATACTTCTTTTACAACAGGAGCAGCCATTGTAGCCCATTTATCCCAATCCTGTTTTGGTACAACTGCACTTTTATAGGCAAAGCCGGTTACTGGTATTTTTTCAAGCTGCTGATTTTGAGCATTTACCAAAGCAATATTTGGATCACCTGCTGGCTGCTGAACTTCCGGAGTGCTGCTGCAAGCAACCATCATCATTATCATTATTACCGCAAAAACTAAAGACATTTTTTTCATACAAATACTCCTTTCTTATAATATTTTTGTTAAGTATTGAGAAGCAAACTTATTATATATTGTATATATTGTTACGTTATAGAGTATTCGTTTTTAGTATTATTTGTCAAGAAGTTTTTTTTATGTTTATTGTATAATTTTTTTCTAAAGGAAATAAGCTTTTCTTCCGACAATAATAACTGACATGAGCACATAAGTAAATCCCTCCCGATCATTACTTTTTGTGCTCAAGGCACTGCGCATACGTTTACCCATTTAGGGGAAGGCAGGATAGCCGCCCAGCTATCTTGCCTTTCGTTTTTTTACACGATGCTTTTTTATGGAAGCTTTTGTAGAATTACCGGTTCAAAATAATTCAGTTGTGCAATTACTTCCTTTAGATTACCCACACCTTTCACAGTGAATGTGACAGTATATTCCATTCCAGGATGCAGATTTAATTTTTGCTGCATAAACCAGGGGGCTTTTTGCAAATCAAGGCAGTCAAAGGTAATATCATGGTTTTTTTTATCATAAAACGTTATAACCTGAAATACTGTATCATACCGTTTTAGCTTTAATATCATTGTGACTTGCTTATTTTTATAATTTTCAATGGTGTCCGATAGTTCATAAAGATAAGCTTGTGGATATGCTATTGTTGTAAATAATACTATCAGTATTGATAACAACTTTTTCATAAACCCCTCCTGCAAATAGAATATGATTGTAATGACATAGCAACGCAGTATATTGTTCAAAGAATCTATGTTTGTAATAAAGACTCCTCTTGTAGCTCAGAATTACATTTTTTAAAATTGCATCGATGTACTTGCAGCAATGGCGTTTGGTAATCATTGCTATCACATTGGATATTTTCATGGGTTCACTATGTGAAAAATTCAAGATAGTATCACTGTGAATTTACTACATACCATTTGCAATCATTATTAATAACTATCGCCACAACAAAAAAACTGCAGCTATAAAAGCTGCAGCAAAATAAAAAAACTGGGATTGATTGTTATGAATAAACGGATTGTATCCTGCCGGATATGCTACATTAATGACCTCTTTTCTGACTTCTATACACAATATATTCAATTATGACCCAAAGAAGCACACATACCCAGAAAAGCACGAAAACCTGTATTATTGGTATATTCATCATGGTTATGCTCCTTAGCTTTTCTAATAATATTATTTAGCAATATTTATGCCAACTTTTCTTTTTTGGCAAACATGTGAAAGTGCTGGATTTTCGAGGGTTTTCTATATATATATTTTTCAGGAGTTGCCATGAAGATTACTATTTATGCCACACCGTGTCATTTTTGCAACACAACAAAGCTTACTATTCCTTACCAAACAGCTTCTCAACCCACAAATACAACGTTGGCAGCAACAGCAATGTCAGAATCGTTGAAGAAATCAATCCCCCTATTACCACTGTTGCCAGAGGTCGCTGAACTTCTGCTCCTATGCCTGTATTAAAGGCCATGGGAATAAAACCAAAACTTGCTACAAGGGCTGTCATTAATACAGGTTTTAAGCGAATTAATGTGCCTTCATATACTGCTTTTTCTAACTTCATACCCTGACTTCGTAATTGGTTAAAAAAATTAACCAGAACCATACCATTGAGAATTGCAATACCTATAAGAGCAATGAATCCAATTCCTGCAGAAACACTGAGCGGGATAGAACGCATATATATAAATATAATTCCGCCAGTAAGTGCAAATGGGATGCTATTAAATACAAGTAATGTTTGTGTTAAACTTTTAAATGTCCTTATCAATATAAAAAATATAACAGCAAGTACTATAGGAATTATTATAAGTAATCGTAAACGAGCTGACTCTAAATTTTTAAATTGTCCTCCCCATTGCAACTGATAGCCTTCAGGGATATTCAATGCTTTTATTTTTTCCTTTGCTTCGTTTACAAAACTTTGCGTATCTCTATTCTTAATATTTATTGAAACTGCTGCATATCGTTGCGCTCGCGTTCGCGCTATTGTTGTTATCTGCTGGTGTCTTTGAACAGAAGCTACAGTACCAATTGGTATAGCACCTCCATCAGCCAGACCAACTGGTATTTTTGCTATATTTGCAATGTTGTTGCGGTAAACGTCGCTTATTCTTATCATAATTGGGAAACGCTTATCTTCATCATAAAGATAACCTACCTGTTTACCACTCATTGCAATTGAAAAAGCATTGTTAACATCATTGATATTGACACCATATTTTGATATAGCATCATAATTCAGAACAACATCAATAATTTCGCTTTTTTTCAATGCAGTTAATGGATCAAGATCAACTGTGGAAGCTCCTTGAATGCTTTCAAGAATTGGAATGGATTTGTTCGATAGTTCATATAAAGTGTTGAGATTTGGGCCAATGATCCGCAAGGTTATATCAGCCCTGTTGCCTTCCAATATTTCGTTAAAGCGCATTTCGATGGGTTGCGTGAGTGAAATCTCTTGACCAGGTTCATGTTCATTAATCTTTTGGGCTATTGCCTCAAAAAGCTCTAACTTAGATAGGCGTTTACCATTGTATAATCCCCATTTTGATTTATCTTTTTCTAAAATAACAAATGTATCTGCAAAATTAACTCCCATTGGATCAGTAGCGGATTCTGGCGTACCCATTCGGGAAAATACAGTTTTAACTTCCTTAAATTGGCTTATTACCTTATCACTCTTTTTCTGAATATCAAGGGAAGCATCAAGCCCAATCGTCTGATCACGAACAAGGCCAATTACCATATCACCTTCATCAAGCCTGGGTATAAAATCAGAACCCAAATTTAAAAACATAATAATAGCAATAAGAGCAATTAATAAAGGTGGAAGAATAACCTTTACAGGATGTTTTAAAGAAAACACCAAAAAAGGATTATATACCTTTTCTAAAAGTCTGAAAACCAATGTCTCTTTTTCTTTCCTTGTTGGGTTTATACCATAATATGCAAGAACAGGCATAAGAAACAAAGCAATAATAATACTTCCACCAAGTGCATATAATACTGTTTCTGCCATTGGCCTGAACATCTTGCCTTCTATTCCTGTAAGGCTAAGAACAGGTACATATACTATCATGATAATTAAAACTCCAAGGAAAACAGGCTGACTTACCTCTTTGGCAGCATCACTAATTATTGTAATTTTTTCTTTTTTTGTTAAAGAAGTAGTTTTTACTTCATTAAAATGGCGAACTATATTTTCAATCATCACCACCGAGCCATCAACAATAAGTCCAAAGTCAATGGCCCCCAAACTCATCAGACTTGCTGCAATACCTGATACCACCATACCACCAGTAGCAAAAAGCATTGATAATGGTATTGCAAGGGCAACTAAGAATGCAGCTTTTATATTACCTAAAATAAAAAACAGAATTGCTATTACCAGCAAACCTCCCTCAGTTAAATTACGAGCAACGGTTTTAATTGTTGCATTTACAAGAAAACTTCGCGTGTATAAAACTTTAATTTCAACATCAGCTGGTAATGGTATTTCCTGTATAAATTTTTCAACAGCTAATGATACTTCCCTACTATTTGCATTAATACGCATTAATACAGTGCCTAAAACTGTTTCATTACCGTTGAGTGTAGCCGCCCCTAAACGCTGTTGATGGCCTACAATAACATCTGCTACCTGCCACAATCGCACAGGTGCTCCATATACATTTAATTTTACTGGTACATTTTTAATCTGTTGTAGTGAATCTATTTTTCCATACGTTCTAACAATAATCTGCTTGCCCTCAACTTGAATATAACCTCCGCCATAATTTTCGCCAATATTTTCAAGGGCAGATACAAGATGATGACACGTAATGCCATAATTTTGCATTTTAACAGGATCTACATTGATATGAATTTCTTTTTTATAACCACCATTTGATTCCACTTCTGCTACACCGGGGACACTTTTTAATGCTGGCTTTATGACAAAATCCTGAAGTGTCCTAAGATAGGTTAATTGTTCTTTTTGTGGTAATTTAGAAAGATTGCTACCTGGCTTAGCTAACACTGCATACATGAATATTTCGCCCAGACCAGTTGAAACGGGTCCTAACTCTGGCGATAAACCTTCTGGCAGCTTATCTCGAATGGACTGTATTCGTTCATTAACCAACTGCCGTGCAAAATATATATCTGTATCATCCGAAAAAACTACTATAACCTGTGATAAACCATATTTTGAAAGGGAACGTATATCCTGTACATCAGGAAGACCTGCCAGTTCTGATTCAATGGGGAATGTTACTGTTCTTTCAACCTCTTCTGGAGCTAAAGCACCTGTTTTTGTATTTACCATGACCGAAACATTGGTAATATCAGGAACAGCATCAATGGGTAATTTTTTAATTGAATACAAGCCAGCAATTATCATCCCTATAGTAAAGAGTATAATCCACAACCTTCCCGTTAGTGCTTTTTCTATCCAGGCCGATATCATTTGGCGATCTCCATTAATAGATTATAATCATTCATAAGAGTTGCAATGGTTGCCATAGCATGCACAAGTTCTTTTTGCGTTGTATAGATGTTCTCTAATGTTTCGTGAACCTGTACATCAAGCTCTAAATACGATTGCAATGTTATAGTCCCTTTCTGAAACTGGTCATCAGCATAATACATTGATTTTTCCAGTTCTTCTTCTATTGAAGGAGGGAATAATTGCAGCAAATTGCGATAATAATCATATTGCGCTACTGTGGTACGGATGTCACTTTCAATCATCTTTTCTATATACTGTAAGTATAATTCTTCCTGTTGTGTTTTTGACTGTAAGGCATCAACAACATTCTGATTTTGATTATATAGTGGAATAGGAATACTAATACCACCAGATATAGACTTCTCCTTTTCTATAACTTTTTCATAATCATAACTAAAAAGCACATTGAAATCAGGATAAATATTCTTTTTTGCCAATGAAATTTCTTTTAATGAAGCCATCAGTATTTCTTTTTGCTTTTTTACCATAATACTTTCATTTTTTGCCCTTGCAACCACATCGTTTACATCAAAAACTGGAGGATTTTCAATCCATTTGATAGTAACATTCAATTCAGGTAAATTTAATTGTGTATATAATACCAATCGTGCAAAGGTAACCGCCTGATCAGCTTTTATACGGTGAATTTCTGATTGAAGCATCCGTATATTATTTTTTACAATTGCTATCTCAACCTTTTTTTGGGGGGAAACTAATGGTCTTGCAGTCATATATGTATTTAACAAATTCAAACGTTTTATTCTAGAATTAATATGAGAAGACTTAAGTTTGCTTATTGCGTAGTCATAGCTTAGATTAATAACATTTGTTGCTATAAAGTATTTCATCTCTTCATATGATAGTACTTCATAATTTTTTTTATAACGATATATTTCATCTATTAGCGAAAGCTTGCCAGGAAAATAAAGAGGTTGTGTAACAGTGATACCTGAAACTTGACCCTTCTGAGAATCAATAGATTTATTGCCATAATAAGCAGCAATTTCAGGGTTTTTCCATTGTGTGTTATACTTCTTTAAAGCCTCAAGTTCATCAATTTTAACCTGCTGGGCTTTCAGCAATTCAAAAGTTCGTAATGCATTATCAATAAGTTGTTGAATTGAAAAATGTGCTTGTGTATGTGATGAAGTAATAAATATAAAATTATTTGTAATGACTACAATAATTACAATGAGTATTTTTTTCATAAAAGGATTTCCTCACTTATTCACTAAAAAAACTACAATAATAGATAAATGATTTAGTATAGGAAATCAAGCTTAATATTTTTTATAAAATTTTTTTCTTAAAATACAAAAGATATTCCAGCTACACTAACATATTCTTTATAATTATTATGATTGTTTGCATAACAATATCCTGCTGCAATATCTAAAGTTGCTACATTATTAATGCTATATACTATACCAGTTAAAATTCTATGATACATAGTATCAACTTCATATTCTGAAAAATTATCAATTATTACACTGAAATGCTGTACTATTTGATAATCAAAACCTAATCCAAATAAAACAATAGTATCATTAAAATGTCTTTTTAAGCCTATTTGTGAATGTATTACTAATGTACCAAATTTTTTTGTTACTATTGCACTCACACCATAACAATCATCAGGTAATTCATAACCAACTTTAGCTGCCAACATCCCTGTATCCTCATCAATTCCTAAAATGTTAATTTTGGCAGCCAGTATAACCCCATCTAATCCCCTTGCATCTTCATTTATACAATATGGTGTTTCAACAAGTATTTCTGCTTTCCCCAAACCAATTCCATACAAAAAAGCTATATAATTGTACCAGTATTCATTTTGCTTGCTACCGGTAAAACCCATCTCAATTTTTTGCTCACCCAATTCACCAACACCTGCATCTTCTGTTGTGAAAGGTCTATATGGATATACATCTGTATGGGATAAGCATACAATTAATAACATAAGACATGATATGTTTCTTACCATACTTTATTACCTCTAATTATATTAGTTTTATCTAACTTTTTAGATAAAAAATATACCCCTTTACAGTCAATAAAAAATATTTTTTTGTTAGATTGCTATATTTGAGATTTTATCTACCTAATTTTTAATATCAATAGATACTGTTTTCTTCAGGAGATCAATCAACCTCCTGCAAGATAAGAGAACTTAGAATCGTTTTTCAGGCAGCCCATTAAAATAATAATAATAATAATAATAATAATAATGAAATTGTATGCAAAAGTTATGTAGCATTTTTTTCAAATAGTGTTATTGTAAATTACAGTAAGAAGGGTACAAATATTTAAAAAAAAAGATGAGATGCAAACGAGCTTATAAAATTCTCAATGATAATTTTTTAGATAGCTTTAGTCAATCTTTACCATAATCAGCGTCATATCATCTTCAAGTGCAGAAGTATCCCCAACAAAGTGTATGAGTTCAGAATAGATGGCATCAATAGATTCAGCACATGAAGCTTCTTTTGTTTGTTTTATAAGTTGCAGTAACCGCTCAATGCCAAACATATTTTTATTTTTATCTATTGCTTCCACTATACCATCAGTGTATATTAAAACCTTATCACCGGGAGATACTGCCTGATTTAACGTTTCGTATTTATTATCTGTTCTTAAACCCAAAGCCTTACCCTGTGGCATATATTCTACAATGTTACCATCAGCTTTCTGAATAATAATTGATGGATGACCTGCACGACCAATGCGCACAAATTTTTCATAGCGATTGATATACAAACATGCTGCGGTAACGAATGTTTGTGGTAGCATGTTGCAAATATTAATATTTAAGCTACGCAAAAGTAAACCTGGATCAACCGACAACATCTGGAACATCTTAAAAAGAATATTCACCATAGAAGCTACCATAGCTGCCGGTATACCATGACCCACCACATCAGCAAGGAAGATAACAACACCATCTTTTAGCTGAAATATATTATAAATGTCACCACCAATACGTAATGCCGGTTGAAACCGTATAGCAATATCCATCCCTTTAACATGGGGAATTTCAGGAGGAAGCAACTGATTTTGTATAGTACGGGCAATTTCAAGCTCCTTTTCCAGATATGCTAATTTTCTTGCATCCTGCAACAATTGCTGCAGTTGGATATTCAGTTCCTTTGTTTGTTTTAATGCTGCAATAAAAATATTTACAAGGTACACCGCAATGATAAATAATAAAAAGGGCAAGCCATACACATACAACACTACATTTGAAGGAATTATCTTGAAACCAAAAGCAAGGACATCATGCAACCCTAACAACACCATGGGAGCAATACCAATAAAGATAAGTAAACCGGCTTTTTTATGTTGAATCAATTGCAATCCTGAAGTAACAAATATATCAATCATAAATAAAATTGATATGATAATGGAAAAATTTCGTATAAATAAAATATCACTGCGTGTCTTCTGAGAAAACAACACCACTGTTAGTACTATTGGAATTAAAAGATAGAATGAAGTAATCCAGAGTTTATTCCTTCCTACATGATACCGGTAAAATAGATTTAATAATGCCGGAAAAAATATCAATCCTGGTTGTGAAACCTTCAAGACTGTATTGGATGAATAGGGTAGATCAGTATATAAATTTTCAAAAAAATGAAGAATCTGTGGAAACGCAACCGATAAACATGCAAGCCCAAAGAAAAGATATTCTATCGAATCTCTTTGATAATAAAACATCACAATAAAGAAGATAGCTAATGTAAGCAATATAAAAAACAGTGCTTGCATCAGATGGATGCGCAAAAAGTTAATAGATTGATAAGCCACTTTACCCCTACTATCGCTTACCAGACGAATGGGAGCATTTATCCAGAATTCAGCATCATAGTATATTTGTATAGATAAAAGGTTTTTACCTTTGTGTAGTATCGTTTTAGGTATTGTATAATGTCTGAACTGATTCCAGGCTGATTTAAAGTGTGGCGGAAACCTACCGCTTGAACCTATAAAAACTCCATTGCAATAAGCCCTATCAGCATTCATTATCTCACCAATCTGGATTGCCAGGTCGTGCGTGGGAACATTATCCAGAACAAACTCTTTCTGAATCCACACATAACCACTTTTAGCTAATGTGATGGTATTTTGTGTCTTTTTGTCTTTCAGTGTATGGGGAAGGCTTATAACAAATGGCACTGTAATCGGAATGCTATTGGTAGATACTGTATTAAAGCATGTATCGTTATTGGTTGTTGTCAACTGCCAGGTGCCTTCAAGTGATTGTACAACCTCCACTGAACCAGTACAGGCGGTTAAAGCTATTGCAGTATATAGCAAAATTATTATAGTAACTATCGGTTTCATAAAGCACACTATTGTGGTAAACATAAACAATATAAACTACAAAAAGTCAAAAACTTTATTTTTAAACATCAACAATTAGGCTTGACGTAGTATATGTATATACCGTACAATTAGTAAGTACTATCTATGCAATAATTATGGGCATCTGTAAAAACCGCTTTCATCATTATGGATGCATTAAAAATAAAGCGGTTTTACCCTAAATATATTGTGTTACACGGGAACATCCAAATAACAGTTTTTAGAAGTTCCCTTATTTTGTGGCGATAGTTTCTTAATAATGAACTATCGCCCATATAAAAAAGAGTTTGCTATGAAAATTAAAGATTTTTTGCAACTGACGTTTCAAGAATACGAAGGCAATCCCATTATAGCCCCACCCTTCCCTTCGCCGATAATTGCCGACCCAACGTTTGTACCATCCCAAGAGTCGCCTGATGGTAAATGGCATTTATTTGCACATTCTTTGATGGGAATTCATCATTTTGTTTCAGAAGATGGAATCCATTATACCAAGATGCCAAAGCATACTATTCGCAATGCAATGCGTGCTTTTCTTTATTATGAAAACAACACCTACTATTTATACTACGAAAAAATTAAACCGTACATCTTATGGTATTCATGGCTACCCCATACATGGTATTCATATATTGCAATGCGTTCTTCACAGGATTTATATTCCTGGAGTGATGAACAAACAATCTTAACACCTTCACTGCCCTGGCATAGCAATGAATATGGGGAATCTGTCAGCAATCCATGCCTGATTAAACACAAGCAATCATATTTTCTTTATTACAGCGCTGCATTAACTCACATTCAAGATTGTGGTTTCAATGAACCGCTGTATATTGGTCTGGCAAAAGCTTTAAATCCTGCAGGACCTTTTCAAAGTATTGCTCAACCAATCATGGAACCATCACGCTATAACCGATGGTGCAATATTGGGTGCGGTTCATTTAAAGCTGTGAAAATGGATGATGGTTTTATTGGATTGCAGAACGGGATTTACTGGGATTATACTATAAATCAGTCTGGATCAGCTATTTTAGTATATTCATCAAAAGATGGCATACATTACACTCTGTTAATGAAAAACCCGTTGTTGAAACCAGATATCAAAGAAGGTTCATATAAACGAAGCCATGTCTATGCATTTGATTTAAAACAGGTTGATAAAAAACAATGGTATCTGTATTTCAATGCCCGCAATAACTGGCACTGGTCAAAAGGGAAAGAACACATAGGGTTGCTGATAGGCAGCAAAAAGCGTTAAATACCGCCACCATTTTCAAAAAGCATCTCCATTGGCTTTTGCTGTAGCACATGAGTCCCTGGTGGAACGCTTTCAGTTAACCATACATTACCACCTATAACTGATCCCTTGCCAATGGTCACTCTGCCTAAGATTGTTGCTCCTGAATATATTATGACATCGTCTTCAACAATTGGGTGACGCGGTATTCCTTTAATGGGATTGCCGTTTTCATCAAGCGGGAAGCTTTTTGCACCCAAGGTAACACCCTGATAGATACGAACATTGTTGCCAATAATTGTGGTTTCACCTATAACAACACCCGTTCCATGGTCTATGAAAAATTTTTCACCAATGGTAGCTCCGGGATGGATATCAATCCCTGTCTGGGAATGAGCCATTTCGGTAATGATACGCGGAATGAGCGGCACATCCTGAACATACAGAGCATGAGCAATCCTATAATTAATCATTGCCATTATGCTTGGATAGCAAAATATGGTTTCCCCATGGCTTTTGGCAGCGGGGTCACCTTCATAGGCTGCCTGTACATCTAAGGCAAGCATACGCCTAATTTCTGGCAGCATATCCAAAAACTGAAACATAATCTTCCGTGAACGATGCTCACACTCAATGCAATCTATGGTTTCACCTTCGGCACATGAAAAACAATACCCCCGTTTTATCTGCTCTGTGAGCTTTCGCGCAATACTATCTATAGCTGAACCAATGTAATATTGCATGTTTTGTGGAGTGATTTCAGAATTGCCAAAATAACCAGGAAACAGTACCAGCTTACATTCTTCTACAATGTCTGCCAGTTGAGGTATGGATGGCATGGGAATATCATGATTGGTACGGTGATATACCTTTTTATATGATTCAGGCTGGCATAGTGTCTTTACCACATGCTCTAAATGCTTTTGATAATCGCCGTTTTCAGATATGTCTTTAAACATAGCATGTAACAAAATTATTGATTAATATAATACCACTCAGGTAGTAATTATATCACATTCAATAAACTTATCCAGAATATTACAATATACTATCGCACAAGATTTTCAATTATCTGCTCTTTTATTTTTTTATTATATTCAGCATAATCAAATGCATCAGGATCAATAATATACTGAATGATAAGCCCCTGTACAAACGCCACTATCATTGTTGCGGTATATTCTACATCGACATCTTTAAATACTTTTTTTTCAATTCCTTCCTTTATTATTTTGGAACACTCGGCACGATAACTTTGATATAGTTTAACGTTGGCTTTACGCATTCGTTCATTATGATTGAGCTGCGTCCAGAAATCAATTAATACATGAAAATATTCCTTTTCACGCTCAACCAGATGAAAAGCTTCATCCATAAAAATAATTAATTTTTCTTTTGGGTCATCTGTTTGTTCCAATGCTTTTGCTAAATAGAAGCTTAAATTTTCATTCATGACACGCAACACTGATACCAGCAGGTCATCTTTGTTTTTAAAATAGTAATGGACTAAACCAGTGGACAACCCTGCTTCTTTTGCAATATCACGAACGGTAAAATTATAATAACCTTTTCTGCTGACAACCTTATAGGCAGCTTTGGTCAACTGATTCCTGCGTACTTCAATGATATTAACATTTTTCTTTTTCATTGGCACTTAACCTTTCAACAATGTATTAATAATTAATTCTTGCCATTAATTATTCCTAAATGTGGAAATTTGAACAAAATATAAAATAGTATACACCCCCGCCACCGAAGGTGGGGGTGTATACTAGTATTCATTACGAAATTTTTTAAGGAATTATTATTGAATTCTTGCATATTTTTTTATTTTGGCATCAAAGCATTTTTAATAAAATCCATAACACCTTTCACAATTCGTTCATCATCACTCAAAGCATCCTGACCAATAAAAAGTTTGAGGCGTTCTTTGAAATATTCAGAAGTATAAGAAAATTGGGTCAACACCAGAATATTATCAATACATAATGAAACAACATTAATATCTATATCCTGTCGCACAATGCCCTCTCGTTTGGCTGCTTCTAATTCATGGCGATAAAATTCAATGGTAATATATTCAATGGTTTTTGAAAGACGTGGAGTCAGATGCGAAAGTCCTTCTGATGTTATATCAAGGTAAACCTGATGTATTTCAGGGTATTCCCGAGCAAACTTTTGAGCAGCCCTTACCAGTTCTTCTATTTTTTCATAGAAATTTTTATTTTTAAGGCTAACTGATCCCAAAACTTTTTCAAGCAGCTTATACGCCTCATTGACTACAGTAAGTAAAAGATCTTCTTTGCTTTCAAAATAATTATACATTGAACCAATACTGATGCCTGCCTTTCTGGCAATAATATTGATATTAGCCCCTTTAAATCCATTTTTTGCAAATTCCTGTGTGGCAATTGTTATAATACGTTCACGTTTTTCGGCAGAAATTTTTTCAAAAGTATCTTTATGATGTTTTTTTGTAGTTGTTGCTACCATTGTTATACTCCATTGCCAGCTTTTGTTTATAGCACAATGCTTAATAATTAATTTATTCGTCAACCAATTTTACAAAGTAAATTATTTTATCCATTTTGGCAAGAAAATTATTATAATCAAAATAATCTATTTATACAATATGAGGTGACAATCTATAACACAGATGATTACAGTAAAAAAGCAATTATTTCATGGTAAGATATTATTTTATACCGTATCTACAATGATCCCCAATACGATATATTAGTACCCTTCATATGGATATATTCTTTCCTGTTACATATGAGATAGTTACTGTCATCAAGACCGTGCAATACATTGCGCAGCAGCTTAAAATTCTTCATATGGTTTTCAGTAATGGTTGCTGAAAGTTTAATTTCCACAGGTACCATTTTCATGTTACGCTCTATAAGAAGATCTACTTCCCATATATTTTTGTTATTAATAAACGATAGTTCTGGCCTTTCACCATGATGGTAAAAACTTTTAACAAATTCAGAAACAACAAACGTTTCAAATATCTGGCCTGATAGTGGACCCCTCATCAGCGCTTCCCTATCCCGTATTCCAGTTAAATGTACAGCAAGTCCCGTATCAAGAAAATATATTTTTGCGGACTTAATAAGCCTTTTTCCTATATTAGCATAATATGGTTTTAGCAGGTATATTATAAAACTGGATTCCAGCACTGATATCCACCGCTTCACTGTGGGTACTGATACTCCTAAATCGCTGGCTAATGATGACAAATTAAGGATTGTTCCTGTTCTTGCTGCAAGAAGCATAAGCATTTTCGTAAAAGTATTAATATCTCCAATATTATAAACCAGTGATAAATCTCTTTCTATATATGTCTGTATATATGAATTATACCATATTCTGCGGTTTATAGTAGGATTGCATACAAGCTCAGGATATGTTCCCCTGAGCAAAACATTGCCTAAATCTTCATCACAGGGAATATTATGTGTAATTGACGTAAACCACTCATCCCAAGTGGGATAAATCCTGCCATGTATTTCTGAATGTGAAAACGGGAGTAGATGGAAAACAGCAGTTCTACCAGCTAATGATTCTGAAACATTCTTCATCAGTGTGAATTGACTGGAACCGGTTAAAAACCACTGTCCAGGGGATCGGTCATCATCAATTCTGCGTTTTATATAAGTAAGCAAATGGGGGGCATATTGAATTTCATCAATGATTATTGGTGGCATATTATTTTGAATAAAATCGCGGGGATCTTCAAGTGCCCATAAACGTATGTCGGCTTCATCTAATGATATAAATTTTGCTTTGTCCGAAAATAAATTTTTAAGTAATGTAGTTTTGCCTGATTGTCGTGGTCCTGTAAGGAGTAATGCAGGAAACGTGGTACTTGCCTCTTTTAGTAGGTATTCCAGCTGACGATTTTTATATATCATATGGACTAATTTAACATGATTAATTAAATTTGTCAATTATTTTTAGTATTGTAAATGGTTTATTGAAATAAGCTTTCAATAAAATCCATCAAGCAATGCTTCATGGAAAGGTCACACTGTAACTGTGGTATGATTTCTTTAGCATTGTTAACATGCTGGAAAATAAGCTGCTTGACGTGTTCTGTTGCACCACTTTTCTGTATATATTCTTTAATGGACTGTATATCCTCTTTACTTTTTTGCTTCTTTTTAAACATGGTCATAAACTGCTCTTTAACGGTATTATCCGGCAAAAGTTGTAAGGTCTTTTGCACCAGTACGGTATACTTACCTTCTTCAATATCCGAAATTGCTGATTTACCACTATCCTCTTCACTACCAAATACACCAATAATATCGTCACGCATCTGAAATGCAAAGCCTGCTGCATATCCGGCAATCTCCAATTTTTGCATTTCATCATTGTTGCTGCCACCAGCAAGAATGTATCCTAACCTAAGTGGCCCTGACACTGTATAATGTGCTGTTTTCATTGAGGCAATTGTGTGCGGTATATCATCATCCATGCGTATTGGATTAGACCATATAATATCAAGCATCTGTCCCAGCGCTGTTCGTTCATATATCACCGCAAACTCACGTAAAAATGAAGACATACACGCAGCGTTTAATCCTGAAATCATCTCCACTGCATTGCTCATGAGTACATCAGCCAGAACTATTGCCACCCATGAGCCAATATGTTCGTTATACGTATTAAAAGAACTATCGCACACTTTATGAAATGCTGGTTTGCCACGGCGCATTATGGCTCCATCAATGATGTCATCCTGAATTAATAAAAATGCATGCATGCACTCAAGGGAGGCTGCCACCGGAATTACTGATTGAATGTCCAGGCTATCCCCACCGTAACCCAAGTATGACAAAAGTAACAAAAGGGGGCGTATGCGCTTGCCATCACGAGTACAATATTCTTTAAGAAGGCTGTAAGCCAGCATTATATCGGGATTATGCGCCGATAGTTCCTTAGAAGAGTAAAACGTATATATGTACTCATTGATGATAGGTACATAGGTGCGTGAGAAGTCAGCAAATGACATGTATTCATTTTTTTTTGACATAACAATTCCATTTGATAGATTGGGTTGTGATTGTCAAACCAGTTTTAACTATTTGACATAGAGCAATTGCATCTATACTATTTAATTATACAATTTATTATTCAGGATAACACAGTATGTTAGCCAAACGAATTATCCCCTGCCTGGACGTCAAAGATGGGCGTGTAGTTAAAGGCGTAAATTTTGTTAATCTACAAGATGCAGGTGATCCTGTTCATAACGGCATGTTTTATGACCAGGAAGGAGCTGATGAACTGGTATTCCTTGACATTACCGCTTCAAGCGACAGGCGTGCCATTATATTAAAGATGGTAAAGGATGTTGCTGAAACGGTGAATATCCCTTTTACCGTTGGTGGTGGCATCAGAACTGTTGATGACGTCAGAATGATTTTGGAAAATGGTGCTGATAAGGTGTCTATCAACACACAGGCAGTACAACAACCAGAATTAATCACTGAATGTGCACAGCGTTTTGGTTCACAATGTATAGTGGTTGCAATTGATGCAAAACGAAACAATGGCGGATGGAACGTATACCTTCATGGGGGAAGAACTAAAACCGATATTGATGCTATACAATGGGCTAAACAGGTTGAAGACTTAGGAGCAGGCGAAATTTTGCTTACCAGTATGGACCGCGATGGAACCAGGCTTGGCTATGATTTGGAACTTACACAAAAAGTTGCCGAATCAGTTACCATTCCTGTGATAGCCTCTGGCGGTGTTGGTACGCTTGAACATTTATATGAGGGATTTGCAATTGGAAAGGCTGATGCTGTGTTAGCGGCCTCAATATTTCACTATAGAGAATATAGCATTAAACAGGCAAAAGATTATCTGGCCAGGCGTGGCATTCCCGTACGACCAGTGTAAACTATTTTGCCCACAGCAGTAGATACAGAATACCCATTAAAATGCCAAATGCCAGTAAAAGAATGGCTATGAGCACATAATTGGGTTTTACTTCTTCTTCTGCAGGCTGGACAGTAGCAGCATAAGCAGGGTCAAGTGCCACCTTAATATTTTCTTCTTCCTCATCAATATCAACAACAATACCCTTAGCAATTAAACCGTACACTTTATAGCCCTTTTGAGGAATGGATTTAACATACGTTATACGGGCAGGAATTGGTTTAAATGTTTCATTTTCATATGCTTTCAAAGCCTGTGCTACTTTTACTGCCTGAGGATTGGTATCAATAATGGATATCATGACTCTATCGCCAGGTGCCAGTTTAGAGATATGCTTTCCTTTTATGGGCGATAATATCAAAGCTGATTTAATAATAAGCTTAACCCCATCTACACCCACCTGCGGTGCATACTCAGTTTCGGCAGTTGCAGCTGGCTGTGTTTCTGGCTTTTTGACTTGCTCACCATCAACTATGTCACTTTTTAATTTAGGAATTGTAGCTGAATGTAACTCCATAGCAAGAGATGAAGTTGGCTGATATACAACAAGTGAATCAACCCTTTTCAATGCCAGTGTTTCCTGTATGAGCTTTCTGAAAAGGTTATCAATGGCTATCTCATTTTTTAATTCAATATTGCGGGCTAATTCATTTAATAGTACAATATCAAGGCTTTTGATTATTTTGTCACGAAAGGTTTTTGCTAAAATCTGGTCGTAGTCACCTTTCTGCATTAGCTCTGCTATCTCTTTTTCAAAAACTATCCAGTCCCATTCGGGGTTAATGTTTTGTAAAGTATATGACGGCGATAGAATAAGTGTTAAACCTGAAATAATTTTATATATATGATTAAAAAAAAGTAAAAATGCACCAAACATGGTGGAAGATGCAAATCGTACTTTAATGGCATACAGATCATTATAGTTGCCCGCTACCATCTGGCGAGCTTTATCCATATCCCCATGAGTATAATGGAGTGCTATATTTATCTTTTTTGTTTGTTCTGAAAGATGCTGATATGCTTTCTCATTTTCTCCCATGAGCATAAACCCTTATGGATATTATATTATTTTTTTTGCAACGCTGCCTTAACACGTTCCAGAATAGTTCCCCTCTGGATTGGCTTCAATATAAAATCAGCAGCACCCATTTTCAATAAATCAGCAAGAACACCTTTTGTGGTTTCATCACTGATAAATACAATTTTTGCCTTGGGTTTCTTCTGGCTCAACTCATACATTAAAGCATACCCATCTAACTTTGGCATATCAAGATCGGTTGTAATAAGGTCAAGGTCAGCAGCAAGTGAATCATACAATTTTAATGCTTCTGCACCATTAGTGGCAGCAGCTATAACCTCATACCCTTCCGATTCTAAAATCTGAATTATTTGCTTACGATGAAATTCTTTATCTTCAACTACCATCACCTTATATGGTATACCATTAGGCTTTATACCATCAGGTTTTTTTGGATTAATTGCCGGAAAATCATGTGGACTTTTCATGTATCGTTACCTCTTCGTTACAAACTTAATACAAGCTATTAAAATTGTCTAAATTTCAATCAATTCATATTCCTCATCACCAGCACCAAGGGATGCTGCATAGGTAAAAAGATATTTCCACTGCACCGGGTAAAGTGCTGTAATATTATCCTTTGATTCATCCTTACCAGATATACGGGAACCTGGCAATGGCATTGCCTTATTTATAAGGTCTACTGACGCCCTGTCAATAGCAATGGGATCAGTTGAAGCCAGAATACCAATATTTGGAACAATAGGAGTATCATTCCAGTAACAACAATCACATTCAGGAGACACATTCATAATAAAATTGAAAAATGCAATCTTATTTTTCTTTAGTTGCATAAATGCGTTTACATACTCTGCTGTACGTTCAAATAAAGCAGTTGCATCTGTTTTCCACACTACCGGGATTGCATTATAAATACAGATAACCGTACATTCACCACACCCAAAACATTTATTACTGTCAATAAATGCTTTTTTATTATCATCAAATGAAATAGCAAATGCAGGGCATCTCTTGATGCATGCTCCACAGGATGTGCATAAAGCCTGTTTAACCTTAGGTTTTAAATCCGAATGCAATGACTGTTTCATGGAAGGTGGTGCACATCCCATGGCTATATTTTTTATTGCACCGCCAAAACCATACAATTCATGTCCTTTTACATGGCTTACCACTATCATAGCATCAGCATCATGAATAGCAGAGGCCACTTTGACACTTGAATACCATTTGCCGGAAGCGGGTATTTCCTTAAAATCGTTACCACGCAAACCATCGGCAATGATAACAGGTGCCCCACAGGAAAATATAGAAAAACCGTTCATCTCGGCATTTTTCAGATGATCTATTGCATTGCTCCGTGAACCGCGATATAATGTATTGGCATCTGTAACAAAAGGATTTGCCTTTAAATCTTTAACGCAATCTACAAAAGCACGTATGATGGCAGGTGGCAAATATGCAATATTACCATATTCACCAAAATGGGTTTTTATTGCCACAAAATCTTTTTCATTAATAATTGAGTTAACTTCCAGTTTATAGAACAATTTTTTAATTTTGCTACTAATATTTTCGCGGCTACTCATATGCATATCAATAAAATATACTTTTGCCATACCTACCTCTTTTTTTAATTCAGTTATTATTTATAGATTTAGCTAAATTGTCAATAATACTTTTTTATTACAATAATAGCTCTTTTAAATAATTACTCAAAAGATTACAATAGCCGATAGTAACTGAAGAATAAATTATTGACATGATGTATTAATTTTCTTGCAATATTACTGTAGATATGTATAGTTTTACCATATTGTTACCCTTGGGGGGAAAACATTGGAAGGATTGCAACAAAAAGCTCAATATTTTTGTAAGCCCGCTAACTACAAAGAAGCTCTTAAAATGGGGCAGGATGTTTATATCCAATTTTCGCTTTTAACACCTGAAGTAGAATCTATTATCATACGTATGCTCAGTGTTTACCTTGCTCAGCTTGACCTTCTTTATTTAAAAGACATGTTTATTAATATTATTAAGGAATTAGTTAATAATGCAATCAAAGCAAATGCAAAAAGGCTTTATTTTAAACAAAAAAATTTGGATATAAACAAAACTGAAGACTATCGTACAGGTATGGAAACATTCAAGGAGGATGTCTTTGTTGAAAACCCTGAATTTCTTGAACAGTTAGGACAATCAAATTTTATAGTAAGAGTCTTTTTTTCAATTACTGGCGACACTCACAAAATTCATGTAATAAATAACGTTCCCATTATCACCGAAGAAATGAATAAAATAAATGCACGTGTAAAAAAAGCTTACAGCTATTCAGATATTTCAGATGCTTTTGATGATATCCTGGATGATTCTGAAGGTGCAGGGCTTGGTTTAATTATTGCACTTATGCTTATGAAGAATGCAGGTTTTCCACCTGAGGCTTTTGCCATATCAACCAATGGCAAAGTTACCAGCGCCTCTATAAATATCGATGAAAGCTTCCGGAATATGGACCTGAAAGTAAAGATGGCACAGGAAATAATCAACGAAGTTGAATCTTTGCCATCATTCCCTCAAAATATTCTTGAAATACAAAGGTTATGTGCAAACCCGGAATCAACAATTAAAGCAATAGCAGATAGCATCAAACGTGACCCCGGGCTTGTAACTGCAATATTGAAATTAGCCAATTCTGCAGGGTATATTACATCAAAGCGGGTAGAAACAATTGAAGAAGCAGTTAAAATTATAGGTACTAAAGGGATAAATACTCTTCTTGTTGCAAGTGGTGTACAAAAAATACTGGATTCGCGTTACAAGAAGTTTGAGACAATTTGGAACAATTCATATAAAACAGCTTTTTATGCACAATTCATAGCAATGAAATATCGTAAGGAAAGGTTATCCGAATTTGCCTACCTGGCATCCTTATTGGCTGACATAGGCCTTATGGTACTTCTTTCCATTAAACCCGATGACATTCAGAAAATCCGTGATATAGTTGGTTTAAAACAACTGGAAAACATCTCATTGCTTGAGGAAATTTCTTTGGGAGTTAGCCATAGTACACTGGGAAGCATGATATGTCAGAAATGGAAATTTAACGATGCATTAGTCAAAGCAATAGAATTTCACCACAGGCCTCATTTATCCCCACCTCAATACCGGGATTTAATCAATATTGTTTATCTAGCATATGTTTTCAGCAGTATTGAATCCAAGAATTTCAGATTTGAAATTGCCGATGAAGACTGTCTTGACTATTTTAAGCTGAATAATAAACATGACTTTGAACAGCTACATGAATTGACAAAAGCTAAATACGAAGAGTATATTAAAACAAATCAACAGATTACACAATAACACTAATTATCTACAGGGAGTATATCATGTATTTTCAGGATCTTATTGCTAATCTTAATAGCTATTGGGCAAAACAGGGATGTATAATTGCACAAGGATATGATCTGGAAGTTGGTGCAGGCACATTTAATCCTGCAACGTTTCTGCGTGTGTTGGGGCCCGAACCATGGAATGTTGCATATGTTGAACCATCACGACGACCAACTGATGGACGGTATGGCGATAATCCTAACAGATTGCAACATTATTATCAATATCAGGTAATTATGAAGCCTTCCCCACTAAACATCCAGGAACTGTATCTTGATTCATTGCGTAATTTAGGAATTAAACTGGAAGAGCATGATGTACGTTTTGTTGAGGATGATTGGGAATCACCAACTCTGGGAGCTTCGGGATTAGGTTGGGAAGTATGGCTTGATGGTATGGAAATCACACAATTTACCTATTTTCAGCAATGTGGTAGCGTTGAATTAGACCCAATACCTGTGGAAATTACCTATGGCCTCGAACGCATTTGTATGTATATCCAGGGTGTTGAAAGCGTATTTGATATACAATGGAATGAAACATTAACATATCGTGATGTACATCATCGGAGTGAATTTGAATTTTCACATTACAATTTCAATATAGCTGACATTGAATTACATTTTACACTATTTGACCTTTATGAAAAAGAGTGCTTGAAGATACTGGATTATGAACCAGTTCAGGTGGTATTGCCCGCATATGATTATGTATTAAAATGTTCCCATGTTTTTAATATCTTAGATGCACGTGGTGCCATTTCAGTAACTGAGCGTGTTGGCTATATTGCCCGCGTCAGGAATTTAGCACGCCGTTGTGCTGAGAGGTATATTGCAATTCGTGAATCAATGGGCTATCCACTTTGTAAATATGCTCAATCCGAGAAAGTTTGATGGATTACTTTGCTAATCTTAAAAAATATCTCAATACCTATGACAATTTTATTATTTCCACTCATGAAAGTCCTGACCCTGATGGACTTGGCGCAGAAATTGCCTTTAAAGAACTATTGCTAAAAATTGGGAAGAAGGCAATAATTATAAATTCTGACCCAACCCCATCAAAATTCAGTTTCATAGATCCCAATAATGAAATAATAATATTTAATGAAAACATGAAAATTGATGATATAAATAATTATGCAGTTTTTGTTCTGGATACAAATGACTTCGATAATATTGGGAAAGCATATCATTATATCAAAGATTCTATACGCGATGTATTTATTATTGACCACCACGAAGGGGGAACGGATAAAATTAAATCAAACTTCATTAAAGTAGAAGCATCATCAACATCAGAAATAATTGGCAACATTTTACAGCATTTTGGAGTAATCCCATCATTTAAAGCTGCACAGGCTCTTTATGCCGGAATAATTTTTGACACCGGCTGTTTCAAGTACCCTAAAACCTCACCTATAACATTTGTATTAGCTGCACAATTAGTAACCCTGGGTGTAAAGCCATATGAAATATATCAGCAGATTTATGAAAATAATTCACTGGAAGTATTTAGATTGAGAGCACTGATGCTTTCCACAATGGAAGTCCATTTTGGTGGGAAACTCATACTGATGAAGCTAACCCCTGAAATGATACAAGAAACCAATGCGCCATTTTCCGAAGGTGAAGTTAATATCAATTTGCCGTTATCAATTCAGGGTGTTGTGGCAAGTGTTCTGATAAAACAGGACATTGGTGGTCCTGTCAAAGTCAGCATGCGCACAAAAGGCGATTTGGATGTTGCAGAAATTGCTATTGCAAATGGTGGTGGAGGACATAAAAATGCTGCAGGCTTTAAATCATTATATGATTTTGAAACCACACGATTAAAGGTATTAGACGAAATGTCACGTTTTTTTAAATAAATTATGTATAGCAGTCTTCCATTAAAATACTTTCATATTCATATCAACCCTATAAGTAACTCAATCAATCTTAAAACATCCTGATCTTTTTTGAGCAATGGATGCAAAGGCTTATTCTTTTTTACCTCAAAAATAATGTTAATACTATCCCCCTCTAAATATGCAGGTACGTCCACTTTAATACCACAGGCATTAAGTTTTTTCTTAATCTCATTAATAGAACCCATATATTCTGTATACTCCGGGTAGCGAATTGAATATATACAATTATGGATATCATCATCTATTATAGTTTCTTTTGTTAGCAGTAATTCTATACTATCACCAAGAAGTTTATCCTTCCCCATTCTATAAATATCCTCAATCATAACTACTATGCTGTTAAAATAATTTACCCTGAGCTGACATTGAGAAATAATTTTTTCCAGTATAATTATTGAACTTTTTGATAACCGCAACATAGGCATGACAAATTTTGGAGAAATTGATCTGGAATCAATATACTGAATGATGACCAGTGGTAATTCAAGTATTGATCTGACATTCATAAAGTCAGTTAACAAAGCAGGCAGCGATAGTTCCTGTGCTATTGCCATTATCTGTTTTTTATCAGCATTAAAATAATCATACAGTAAATATAAACTCTTAATTTTCCCAATAGTCCCTAATGCATTGTGAAACAATTTCACTCGTACTATCTGTAAAAAATCATCCATGCGTAATTCAGTGACAATCTTTGCCGGCACGTCTTTTATGCCTGCTTCCTGCGCTGCTGTAATCCTGTTATGCCCATATACAGGCATATACCCTCCCTGCCAGTTTAAGAGCAACACAGGCTCAATGATGCCATGGTGTAATACTGATTTGACCAGTTCCCTGGACAATGGTCTTGAAATTTTAAAATAATTGTTATTACATTGAATTGCATCTAAAGGTATTGATGCAACATGACTTTCAGGACAAATCATTATATAAGCCCTCGTAGTAATTTTGTAATCTCTTCTGGATATATAACAGTAACTTTTGAGAGCTTCTTTAAGCTTTCTTTAGCTGCCTGAGTAAGATCAGCAGTTGTAATAAATATACCCTGTTGTGCTTTTATATCATTAATGGCCTGTGCAAAATTTCGTAACGTTATTTCACCTACATTTGTTTTATCCCACCGCCTGACCCAGACTAATACTTTATCCCTTGTTTCAGGATTAATTGCCAAAAAATCAACACCATCCGCTTCACGATATGTTTGTAATATCTGATCAACCTTAAAACCCATTTTTGACACCAATCTGTTGGAAATAATCCTGAAATTTTCAGTGTCTAATGAAATATACCTGTCCATGACATCATCTGAAGCACTGACTGTTTTTCCATCATCATAACTTATTTTAGTGGTAACAACGATATCTTTTAAATTATATTTTTTTGTACTTTTTAACCCACACATTTCCCATAATAAATTTTGTGGAAATGCATCATCCATCCATGTTGTGATAGTTTCTGTAACGGATACCGATTCTTCTTTGCTGAATTTATCAACCTCCATTTCCTTGCGCAATTGTGTTACGAGATATTGTATATTTCTATAGTTTCTATCTCTTCGGTAAAGCTCATTCCATGCTTCATATGCTAAAGAAGTCTGTTCATTTTTTAAATATGCATATCCCAGATCATATAATGCCAGAAGTTCTGCATCATCATTTGCATTCTTTCGTGCAACATCCAGTAAATCCTGAAATAGCTTTATTCCTTCATCATGCTTTTTCAGGCGCATCAACATAAAGGCCTGAAATCTTTTTGCAAGATACAGCACATCAGGATCCTGGGCTGTATCTGCAATCCTGGAAATATATCCTAACGCCTGACGATAATCACGTTTGCGATTACACGCAAATGCAGCAGCTATCTGGGCAATCTCTGATTGCGGTTTTATCTGCACTGCTAATTTAAAATTATCGATAGCATCCTGTATACGCATATTCTGGTAATAACATATACCCGCTCCAAAAAGAATTTCATAATTGTCATTCTTAAGCTTTACCAGTCTATCAAAATAACGCTGTGCTATATCAAACTCTTCTTGACCAAGACAGATAAACGCAATATGGTAAAGGGATTCAATATCGGCAGGATAATTTTTAAGAATGTCCATATACGTTTGAAATGCTTTTTCAATCTCATCCCGCATATAGTATGATTTAGCCAATTTCTTTTGTACTGAAAGCTGGTCAACTTCATAATTGAATTTCCCTATTTCAAGTACCTTTTCAAAATGGATAACTGCCTGGTCAATCTCTCCTAAGGCTAAATACAGGTCAGCAATGCGATAGTGGACAACAAAATCATCAGGATATTCATCAATTACTTTTTTGTACTCAACTATAGCATCATGTATTTGATTTTGCGCAACCAGCTGTTGGGCTTTATATAAAGGGCTAAACTTTGGTCGTATATAGACAAGGTAGTACAGGAAAGCACTTATAATAAACAAAGATACCAGAATATACGTAATCATCTTTTTTCCACTCTAAAAATTATTAAAAACCATCATCTACTCTATTATCGTTATAACTGGAACTATCGTTTAAACCTGATTTCTGAAGGCCAGCCATTGATACACCATGATTTTTCTGTTTCATATTTAATAATGAAGTCATCAGCTTTCTTTATTTTTGCTTTAAATGGAAGATTTATTAAAATATCATGAGGGATAAAACGGGGAACATCAGTAAACTGTATAACAAACTCATTGGAAGTAGAAGTTGATACAAAACTTATATTGCCAAACCGTGAAGGTGCATTTGTAATTACAATTTGAGAATCTAAAAACCATTCCTCAACAGGAACGGGGAATAATTCCAATCGTTCCGGATGATCAATAAAGCATAGATTGCGTATAGCCTGAAACAATAATGATACTGCAACGGTTGATATGGGTTCTTTTATAATTGCATGTCCAGATACAGGATCAAGAAAATCAGGCATAAATTTTCGTTTTTTGCATAGTGTGATAATAGCATGGATTATATCAACAGCTCGTTTATCATGAGCATATAGCATGCTATTTGCAAGATTCAAAGAACTAATAACATCAATACCACTAATAATTGTATTATATAGTGGCAAACCTTTTCCTGCATTAATAATATGATCTATAATCCTTTGTGTTGTATATTTCCGTAAAATATGGACTATATGTGGGTATAAAAATGATGTATACAGTAGAATCCTGTTATTGGATGTATTAATACTATTTGCAAATTCCAGGCTTTCTTTAACTGATATTTTTTGCTTTCGCAATGGTTTGCCATGTTTCGGCAGCCATTCAATAAGCTTTTCTTCTTCTTTGCTCGTTTCCTGTGATACATGAAATAAAACATTTATCACAGACACCTCAAGTTTATTAGCTTCGGCTAAAAATTTTGTTTCATCCCCAAAAAGCCCTAATGATCTAGACATAAATGCTAAATTTTCCAGAGCTGAAATAATTATTGGAATATTCCAAACTTGGTGGATAGCATTTTTATCAGAATCATCAAGAAGAATATATTTTTTTACGTTTTTCAATTCTTTACAAAATTGTAAAATATTTTGTGCGTACTGCTTGCAAACTGGATAATTGTTCTGCAAAAAAGAGGTATCCTTAACAATCCTGTAATAATCCCCCAGCATATTACATATATATGCAGCAGACAGTATGCTTTCTAAATCATCTTTAATTTTTATATTTTTTACAATATAATTAATGATCGATAGTGACTGTTGAAAATGGCCCATTCTATTCAATGCCATTATTGTAAAATAATAACGAGCAATATCCTCTTTTTGATTTTTATTATTTATATCAATATTTGCAGCTTCTACCAGCGCAGAAAATTTGCAAAAATTTACCCATTCATTTATACTATTCTTCCCAACTGTTATTCCAACCCCTTCCTTCATCCTGAGGTCAATATATTTGGCATATTCATTTTGTGTTGATTTTATAATTACTTTAGGAACTGAAATTTTAGATTCTTTATTTACCGCAACCCGCACAGCTATTTCATATTCTTTATTACTTATATCATAAACAAAAGCCATTGTAGCCATGTGAGCATTACTGGTAACCTTATGTTTATTTTCTTTTCTTTTAATATCAATATCACCAGTAATTTCATTGCCCGTAAGTATATAATCAGGCTTCATCAGTAAAGCACAATGGTGTTCATTATTTATTCGTACAAAATTATTTTTCACAAGTTCAATTGATTCCAGGCCCGATAATCTTTCAGTTGTATATGGCCGTACAGCTATAATAAAATACGCCTTATTTTTCTTTTTATAATGTACATTATTAACAACAACCGCTTCATCAATATTTGTATGAGTAATATAAACTAATTGTTTATAAGTAAAATCTGGGTGGATATAAGAAGTCTTTACCACACCATTTTCGATTTCCTGCTTAATATAGTTATCATTATGAAATTGTATTAAAGAATTATCGACATACATCCAGCACTCTATAGACCATGATGACCATACAGGATGGACCATGCCCGAAGGGTCAATTCTTATAGATCCACTGCTTAAAAAGCTATTAATGGTATACCATGTCCGGCAATGATTATTGTAAAGAAAAAAGGGGAGAGATTGTATTCGCTCATTAACCGTATTAACGTATCGAGATATCCAGTAAGGCCATACAAAATAATTATATTTTTGATAAATTGTAAAATTCTTCATACCTTCGGATATCTCCGAAGGTATGGATAGAGGATTATTTTCTGTATTTCCAGATAATAAGTCTATAAGAGAATTTTTTTCAGGATCCTCAGTCTTAATCAAAGGAAACAACATAACCATTATTTAAAAGAAGCTATGGCTTCTTCTTCAGTATCATATATTTCAAACATATCCATAAGCTCAACAACTTCAAATATCTTCTTAACAGCACTATTCATATTACAAAGCTTTAATTTTCGATTTGATTCTTTCAATATCCGCATAGTGGAAACAAATATTCTCAATCCACTGCTGCTCATATATTCTACACCTGAAAGATTTAATAATAGATGAGTATTTGGCTCATCCTTAATTAATTTATTTATTTCTTTCTCAATATCAGCGGAAAGATGCACATCTAAACGCCCCTGCAAATATACTACAACAACATTGCCAACTTTCTTCGTTTGAAGATTCATCATACCCTCCTGATTATAAAATTAAGTACTGGTTTAATTCTATTGTAAAATAAAAACGATTGTAATTTAAAAAACTACTCATTACCCTTAAAGCAAATTGTATAAAAATAGAATAAATTTCCTGCACCCCACCTGAAAGCTACAGTGATACATGCTCTTAGTAACAAAAATTTTTTAACGAACAATTACTGATAATAATATAATTTTAACATATACAACTGCAATCAGACTCCAATACAATAAGTTCTTATCATATAAAAGGTATTAATAAATTTATACAATATTATGTATTATAAATTGGAAAAAAGCAAGCAATTTATAATAAAATACTATTCCTGCCCCATCTTAGCCTGTCTTCGTGTTATCATTAAACCAAAACCAACAAAGATCAGTAATACAAGCAATAATACTCCACATATTGTCAATATGAGATGCTCATAGACAAGACCATTGACAAGAAGAACTGGTGCTGATACTAAAGGAAAAAGAATACTATTATAGTATATCATCCCACGATATTTTAAGGGGTCAAACAAAGGAAGAATCATACTTAATCCAGCAACTGCCATCATTAATGCAAATACTCGTGAAAAATGATATAATGGCGAAGTAAAAGTATCATATTTAATTAAATTATACCAATCAGGGTTAACTTCAATTCCAAAAATATTTGCAAACAAAATTGGACTGAATCCATACATTAGTCCAATAGCAATATATATAATTCCCGTTAATAAAACCCCAAACTGTAATATGTTTGTTGCTTTTGATCTCATTTATCCCCCTACTATTTTTATCATGATATCATCAAATTTTTCTTTATTAGCAAATGTTTTTTCAATAAGATCATTAATTGATGTCACCTCCGGTATCTGTAAAGAAAACTCTTTATTACAAACCGCACCAGTATCGCAAGCATATAAATAGTAATAAGGAAGAAAATCAACAAATTTTCTAAAAATCCCTAAAACTTTACTTTTTAAGGAAAGTGGATTGAACATTGAATTGTTACCTATAAACGATATTTGCTGTATATGTGTACGCAATAACGTTTCAGGTATAGTGGGATATAATGGAAATGATGAATAATATTCTTTCTTGTTTATACTCACTGCTTCAAACATCGGCAGGAAAGCAATTGAAGCTGCAACAATATCACCTACAACCCCAGTAGTAAACATTCTTGGTGAATTATGCGAATAAAGTATTGTATAAGGAACAATACTGTAATATTCAAGCCTATGAGAATTACATACTGAGGATGAAAAAGATTTTAAAGGATCATTCTTAAATAGATATTTATCAGGAAATGAAACATCAAGCATTGAATGCAATTTATCATCAGAAAAATAACTCAATAGTAACTTTTTATATTCTTTTAATGAACTTGAATGAAAAAATGCAATCAATAATACATAGGGAATTCCAGCTGTATAAATTATATCAGGAATATTGTCAGAATCCCTCAGTGTTTCAAATATACCTGCATAATACAGTGTTTCATACATCCCGGATGCAAGAACCAGAGCTTTTTTATCAGACAAAATTTCCCGTAAAATGACATCATGTTGTAATTTAGTTCTCAGGATTGCCTGAAAAACCGTTTCATCAGACTCAATGGAAATGGTGTTAAAATCTTTGTGAGGATCATCAATTTTGAATGTCTTTTCAAAATGTTTGTTAACAATATATATGACCTGCTGCCCCTGCGTTAACAATGAATCATTTATTGTCTGAAGCTTTGATATGGATTTATTATTAATAATTTCAATCACGATATCAGTATTATGCAATATTGTATCACGGAGAGCAACATCATTGTTTGAGCAATCAATAACAATATACGAATATTCAAAAGAAAGATAGAATAACAGTGGGTTGATAATTTCGGGATTTAATCTTACCTTTGAACCAAAAGCAACGTTGAGAATATCCAATGTTTCGGATACTTTTTCAATTCTTTGCTCAATAAATTTTTGGCCAGTTACTTCATCAGGGCTTTTTTGGGATAGAGGCGGCAATAATTGTTTGCCACACATATCAAAAACAGAAATGCCGTCATAGGATGCATCTAACAAAATGGTTTTTTTATTAAACGACGATAAAGTGGCTGCTGTTACTGCTAAAGTGGTTTTACCACAATGTTTTTCAGTACTGAAAACAGTAATAATTTGAGTTTTATTTCTATTTAGTTTTTTGCCTGCATCAGTTAAATAAAATCGATAAAAATCGGCTATCCTGAGATATCCCCGTAAAGCCTTGAAGTTACTTCCCATAAACTGATACAGGTCGGTATCTTGTAGTTCATAGACAATTGAATCACTTACTGCCCTTACAATCCCTGAACCCTTTTCACAAAAAGGTAATTCACCAAAAAAGGATGGAGGTGTTATATAAATAGATTCAGCATGTTTTTGAATTTCTAAAACCCCTTTTTTGACAATATATAAAGAATGGGAATCACAGTTTATCATGCCTCCTTGAGGGATAGCTAAGGGTTTTACTATTTTTAGCAATGCAGACAACTCCTCATCCATCAAATGTTTGAAAAATGGAGTTTGTCTAAGTATAAGAATATCTTTATTTATCATATAATTATGTTTTTTTTAATAAACGTAAAAGATCACTTTTCCCGTATAATTCAATAGGACGTGCATTTGAAAAATCAATTGCACTCTGTGTAAACTCGCCTGCAGTTATAATAATAACACGTGTTGCATTTTTTTCTTTTAGTTTTTCATGGAGCTTTCGTAATAATTTATCATTTACCACATCAGTTGTTCTAAGAATCCGTACAATTTTATTAGTTCTGCGTGTATTTCGCCATTTCCCTTCAGTATCGGTTGCAATTATTTCTATTTCAGTATCACTGATTATATCAACATCCATAACTGTTAAACCCATTGCTTCCACCATTTTACGGCACGTGTGCTCAAATTGTGCAAGGCCAGCAATCATAAAATCCTTAATGCGATCATCCTGCCTGAACTCAGCATACGCTTTAAGTTTTTCCTGAACATCACGGAAGGTTGGATTAATAGCCACAATTTTTTCCCAATTTGATATAGCCGAATGAAGGTCACGCATTTTTTCCTGAGCGTCAGCTAAAAAATACCGCAAATTTAATTCTGTATCACTGCCCCTTTTGGCAAATTTTAGCCCCCGTTCAAACTCCACTACAGCTTTAGGAAGTTGTTCACGCTCTAAAAAGCAAGTCCCTTTTGCAAGAAAACATTTAACTTTAATCTCATCACTTTTTTGAGCTGTCTCAAATTCCTTAATAGCCCATTCATAATCACCCAGCTGTCGCAACACCAGGCCCAAAAAATAATGTGATTTATAATCATTGGGGTCAATTTTAATAGCTTCTATGAAAGCCTGTTTTGCATCTGCATAATTCTGCATCCGGTAATACACCTGACCCAGATAATAATACGCTGGAGAATGTTTACTATTATTAGCTATACTCTTTTTAAAATAGGGTGCTGCTTTCTCAAGCTGGCCTGCATTGAAAAATATAACGCCTAACTCATAAAAAGGCTCATAGTTTGCAGGGTCTAATTTAGTTAAAAGCAGGTATTCTTTTTTTGCTTCTTCAATGGCATTACGCGCTTTGTATATACTTGCCAGACGTTTCCGAATATCTATCTCATTAACCTTATCATCAAATTTTGATATTTTCAATACCTGTCTGTACTCAAGAATAGCATACTGAATATTATTTTCCTTTTCATACGCCAATGCTAAAAGATAATGCGCATAGTGGTTTCGGTCATCTTTTTCTATTATATCATTAAGCTTGCGTATTGCTATTTTAGTTTGACCTGATTCAATGAGTTGTTGAATTTCTTCTAACTTACGGGGGAAAATATAAATATTTGCAAAATACAGAATGAAAATAACAAGAATAATTATAAATAAAAATATTATTGCATATGTTACCAGCATACTCTGCAACCTGTTGCCTTTTTGGGATTATACATTTACCTTATGCATTTCCTTTTTGAGCTCTAAGCCTTTTGTTTTCTTCTTCAAGCTGTTTAATCTTTTCAAACGCCTGCATCAATTCAAGTCTACTAAGCTGAGACGCATTTTCCCGTGCCTGTGCTGTTTCAGTGGCAAGCTTTAACTCAGAGCGTGAATATTCAACAATATTCTCATACATTGCAATAATTTGATATGCGTTCGATAGTTCCTGCTCATTAAGTTTCAAGACATTTTCATATGTCTGAATGATTTTCCGTAATTCGGCTATCTCTTCAGTTAAGCTCAGATTTTCCTTCTTCAATTTTTCAATTTCAGATCCCATACTGTAACCTCAGAATAGTATATCCTCAAAGTAACATATAAGGGAACTTCAAGAAACAGTTTTTTCTGATGCTCCCTTGTTGGCACAAAATAATAAGATAAAACCGCTTTCTATAATATAAATAATTTCGGAAGAAAGCAGTTTTTATAGGTGCCCATAATATTATACTATTATAATGATTATCATTTTTGCAAGAATAAATCCTTAATAAATACCATTTATTCCTTAAAAATTTAAATTAATTTAATCTTTACGCATACCTCATATCATTGTGATATTGATATACATTATTAAAATATTTGTCTAAAAATTGTTATGTAATGAGTTATGCGATAATAACCAGGTATATCAAAAATTATTATATATCATACCAAAAACTATTGACAAAATTTTGTGCTTGATTATTACGAACACACTTATATTTTGTGTACATGCCTATTTTTTATAATAGAGAGGGGGCGTAGCTCAGTTGGGAGAGCGCTTGAATGGCATTCAAGAGGTCAGGGGTTCGACTCCCCTCGTCTCCAAAACATTTAACCAATAACATGCACAAGCAGACCATCTCTCAACTTAGGCTCAAACCATGTTGATTTTGGAGGCATAATCCCTCCTTTATCCGAAATAGCCATAAGCTCATCAATAGAAGTTTGATACAAAGAAAACCCTACTTTAAATTTGCCACTGTCAACCAGGGCAATAAGTTCATTAACAGCATTAATACCACCAATAAAATCTATTCTGGAATCTCTTCGTGGATCCAGAATACCCAGAATAGGGGCCAATATAACATTTTGCAAAATTGCAACATCAAGCCTATCTACCTCATTCTGAGGCAATTCTTTTTTATAGTGCAGTACAAACCATTGCCCATCGCAATACATTCTTATTTCATGAGGTTTGGTCACAATACCACTATCACTTTTTTCAACTGAAAAAATTTGGGAAAGTTCATTCATAAATGACCTGAAGTCGTGATTGTTGAAATCTCTAACGACACGATTATAAGGTAATATTTGTAACTCTGAATGTGGGAAAATCGTAGCCACAAAATAATTAAATGCCTCATTTCCTGAATATCCACTTTTTCTGCGCTCCAATCCCACTCTGACAGCTGATGCAGCACGATGATGTCCATCTGCAATATACAGGACTAGAGGCTGTAATGCTTCTTTTATCTTTGCAGCCAATAGGTTATCTTCAATTCTTCTGACAGTATGTTGCACACCATCCGTAGCAACAAAGTCATACAGAACAGGTGATTGGATGGATTCATTCATTAGCTTTTGCAGAGCATCATTATTTTTATAAAAAAGATATACAAGCCCGGTCTGTGCCCCTATAATATTTATATGGTTCATCCGATCAATTTCTTTATCTTCACGGGTTAACTCATGCTTTTTTACCACACCGTTACTATAATCATCAATAGAAACTCCAGCCACAACGCCAGTCTGTATGTGGTTACCCATTGTTAATGTATAAAGATACAGGTATGCTGCATCATCTAAGGTAAGCACACCATCACTGATAAACTTTTGTAAATTTTCCTTACCCTTTCTATAAACATCCTCCGCATACGGATTGTGTTCTACAGGCAAATCTATCTCGGGCCTGGTAACACGAAAAAAGCTTAACGGATTTCCCTGTGCCAGCGACCTTGCCTCTTCAGTATTTACGACATCATAAGGTAACTCAGCCACCTTTGATACAAATTCTTTATTGGGTCGTAATGCAATAAACTCGGTTATAATAGCCATGCATATTTCCTTTTTGATATTTAAAGCGTTAGTTCTTCACCATGAATGGTTACAAGTTTTTCTATTCTGAAACGCTTGGTGCCCGCAGGTATCTGTACTATTACCTCATCACCTACCGTCTTTTTGTGCAATGCTCTTCCAATAGGGGATGACAGAGAAATCTTTCCTGCCGAAGCATCAACCTCATTTGGCGTGACGATAGTAAACTCAACAATCTCATTAGTATCTAAATTACGTACCGTAACCACTGAACCAAATTCTACCTTACCCTGCTCTAGTGATGAGATGTCTATACTATCCATCAAGCTCAGTTGCTTGCTTAAATATGCAATACGCGCCTGGACAAAGGACTGTCTTTCACGTGCAGCATGATATTCAGCATTTTCTTTCAGGTCGCCTTTTGCACGCGCTTCGGCTATCCTCTGCGGCAATTCAATTTTCATTTCATACTGCAGTTTTTCTATTTCCTCTTTTATCTGCTTTTTCTTGTCTTCAATATTTACCGGCATAGTGCTAACTCCTTAAAAATAGAATTTTTAGCCATGAACATACAAATTTTCATTTTTATAAATAACCGTATCACAATCATATCTATAGTATCACAGGTTGTGCTCCAATCAAGCACACGCATATGTACATATTCTTATAATGATAAATTTATATACTGTTGCTTCACGGTATTGATCAATCTTCAGTAACTATCGCCAAAATTTTAAAAGTACATTGCATGTGTTGCAATGCTATATAGTGTATGTCTACAACTTTTTACAACAATTTTTCTACTTTAACCATTACTGGTGTTATTTGATTATGCTTTACAATTTGTTTTGACGCAAATCGCATTACCATAAAAGAAATAGATAAAAAAATAATTCCAGTAACCATACCTGAAATTTCTTTATCATGGAAAACAGGTAATGGTATAAGTGACCCCAGTAGTATCCCAGCAATGAGAAAAACAATAGGTATCCCATAAAGCACAACCGATGAAAGTACAAGCCCTTTTGATGGAATGACAAAGAACACCCTGTCACCTGCTTTAGCGCCCATGGTATTTTCTATCATAAGCTGTCGCCCTTTTGATTGCCGCATGGTACACTCGTGGTTGCTGCATGAAGAGCAAAAAGAAACTGCATCAGCTTCAACTATCACATAGTTACCCTTAACTTTTATGACTATACCACATTCTGCTGACATAATACCTTCCTATACTATATTTAAAATATACCACAAACTTCAGAAAAGTTTTAAAATCAATGCCAATTTATCATTTACAATAATTACATATAACTACTAATATTTACATTATATTACTTATTATTACAATTAATTATTGACAATTATTATAGAGTATTTTCAATGTCAATTCACACGGCGTAAATAGAATATCAGCGTGGAATGAGGTAATTTATGAAGAATATGTATAGAAATCTCTTGAAATTATTTATTATTTGTTCATTAGTCAGTACCGGTTTAGCCCAGGAGAAAACTCCAGATACTCCCTCCACAATGCAAAATAAAGAAATAGATAATAATCAACTCGGTACACAGCAAAAATATGAAGCATTTCACCTTGGGGAGATAGTTATCACCGAAACAAGGATTCCTAATATTGAGAAAGCCACAACCAATACTGAAATAAGCAGTAAGGACATTGACATACGTAATGATAAAGCCCTTGCCGATTCTTTGCAGATGGTACCTGGTGTAAAGATTGAACAAACAGCAAAAGGATTTTCCGGTCTTTCTATGAGAGGCCTTGATCATCAATATGTAGCAATTCTTATAGATGGTGTTCCAGTTATTGATCCATATTACGGAGGCAATAATATTGATATATCAATGATCCCGGTTTCAAATGTTGAACGCATCATAATCAACCGAGGTGTATCCTCTGCCCTGTATGGTTCTTTGGGCAGTGCAGGCTCAATCAATATAATAACCAAAAAGCCCCAGGAACTGTACGCAAAGGCAAAGGTTGAATATGGAGAATATACTAACTATTTTATTGGGGGTGAAACTGGTATACCAATAGGGAATTTCTACACATGGATTGCCGCTTCACGACAATATTCCGACGGTTATGAAATATCAAAGAAATTAACCACAACTAAAAGGCGGGAGTGGTTTGATAAACTCGTTACATATGACCTTGCTGATCAATCTGGTTCTATAGTACATCCATTATTTAGTGATATTGATTTAGAGGCAGTAGACAATTACTTAAACGATACCGGGAAGTGGAACAACACTGAATATACCAAGCATACTATTGCAGGTAAAATTGGGTATTCCATAAATGATAAAACAGAATTAGGAATTTCCGCACACTATTATTATAATGAAATGTATTCCAATACATTTCAGAACAATTCTCTCCCCTATTTTGATGAGGAAAATAATGAGTGGTCACTACCTGCTTATACACGCGATTATATAGATTCCAGCGGCAAATCATGGAGGGACATTTTCAGTAACAGAGCCTTCTATTGGCCGGAAGACTGGCGACTCAATGTATCGCCATACTTCGCTACTTCATATAAAGATTTTAAAATCAGGATAAATACATTTTATATCAAGCAAAGAAATAATCTGGAAGGATATTTTAATCAAAATTATGATATTGCACAGATGTTTCCTAATTCAACTAATTATACCGGTAACGCCCAATCTATATTTGAAGAAACAGCATATGGCATATATATCATGCCTCAGTACACACTATTCAAAAACAATACTATTTATGGTTCCATCCACTATCGTAAAGAACAACATGACAAATATGAAAAAGCCCTTGATGCTACATCAGCTCTTGCACTTACGCTTGGAACCAATGAATACAAAGTGCAGGATATGAATGCTGAATATGTAACAGTAGCTATTGAAGATCAATGGGATATCAATACTGGTGCCGGAATGCTCTTTTTATCTGTTGGTGCTTCATATGATGCACAAAATCTATCTACAGTACGTGCTTATGATAAAAATACCGATTCATTAACTTCATACCCCAAAATGGAAAATACAGCATATATCTGGGGAACATATGACTCATTTAATCCTGTTATGGCAGCCATGTATGAAGCAATCCCTGACTTACTTAAAATCAGGCTTGCATGTGGTATAAAAACCATGTTTCCTAACTTATCACAGTATAAAGATATCGGTCAGGATATACTTGATAACAATGAAGAATACCAGATTAAACCCGAAACCATATACAATAGCAACACTGGTTTTGAAATTATACTGTGGGACAATGCATTATCATTTAGAAATGATTATTTTATTACAAAGGTGAAAAACAAAATAGCACGGGTATATGATCCTGATAGTGCATATGAAAAATATGACAACATTGAGGGTATAACTGCACAGGGTATTGAAAGCACACTTACCTATGAAACATCATTAAAAAGTATTTCAATACAATGTACTTTAAATTATGTGTTTACCCATGCCCAAAATGATGAAGTATCAAGTCTTACTTATGGTAAAAGAGTTGAAGGTATACCCACACATCAGTTCCTTATTCAACTAATGATAGGTTTGCCAACTAAAACTGACTTCGTTTTCTGGGGAACCTATACTGCCGACCAGATTGTGTATGTTGCAAATACCTCGTATGATTTTACCACAACATCATTCAGTGCTGATGCATATAATACAGTGCATTTACATAATCCGATAATGCTTAATATTAAACTCCAGCAAAAATTTTTAACACATTATTCCCTGTATGTAACATGTAAAAATATTTTAGACGATTATGCGGCTGATCCATTTAATCCTGGCCCAGGACGAATGTTCTATGCTGGACTCAATGCTGAGTTATAATACGGATAGTAGCTGTATATAAGTATCTCACTATAATACGTACAGGGAGGAGCGCTGGCACTGTTCCTGTACGTACTTTGTAAAAAACATGTATAGAAGGATTGATAACATGAAAAAATATAAAACGTTTATACCATATATTCTTATACTAGCATTAGTTGTATATATTACTTTTACTCATCTCGGTAATAATCCCCAGAATATCATAGCTGTAACTGGAGCAACACCAAAAGCTATTGTAGCACCAATACCTGATAATATAACTCTAACCGTTAAAGGATGTACTACAAAAGTTTATACCTTTAATAACAGGGAACTGGAGGCATTGGCTTCTTCTTATCTTTTTACCAGAGAAATTTCAGACGAAGGAACATATCTGGGTGCATATAGGTATCATGGGATCCCAATTATAAATATACTTGATGGGATAAAAATAAAAAAGCCTGCTGATGCTGCATTTGATGGCCCTCATGATATAATTGTTCAGTTTAAATCACGTAAAGGCAAAATATCAAAATGCAGCTATGGAGAGCTGGTTATGTCGAAAAATATGTTTAACTACATATTGGCATATAAGCGTGAACCAATACAACCAGCAAAGGAAGGTGACTCATATACAAAAAATCTATACAAAAAAGATATTAAAGGCCTAAAGTTAGTTATCGCGTGTGATATAGATACTACCCGCTACCTTGATGATGTTATTGAAATTAATCTTTTATTGCCAAACTATGATGATTCGTTATTACCAGAAACAAAAAAAGGGAAAAGTTGTTTGGCAACACGTGTTGTATGTATTTCACAGGGAAAACCGCATACTGCTGACTTTTTACATGTACAGCCACAGGCAGTATCCAACTGGATACAGGTTGGTCATGGCAGAGGATATAAAGGCATATCTAATGCAAAAGGATTTAATCTAAAATATTTTCTTGTTAAAAATTTTTCTCCTATTCCCCATGATGCATGGTTTTTATTTGTTGGGTGTGATGGATATCGTTGTGTATTTTCATATCAAGAAATATTTGAGCATGATAGTGGGAATAAACTTCTAATTGCAACACACATAAATGGGAAACCAGCACAAGGGAATTATATGCTGGCTAGCACTGATGATTTCTTTGTTGATAGATGTGTGTGGGGACTATCGCATATTTTACTTTTTAAATAATATATGAACGTTTCTATACACATTTTGATTTACATAACCGTTTTAATATATACTGCTTCTTTTATAGCAATAGTTATTACCAAGACATATTTATCATTTGTATTACTTATTACTGGATGTGTTTGTAATACCGTATACCTTTTTCACAGGATGAGTATCAGCGGCTACCCTGTTTTACAGGGAGTCTTTGATAGTGTATTTTTTACTCCATGGGCAATAGGATTTACTCTAATTATATTTTTTTATTTATATAAAAATCACATGATTTTATATGCAACAGCTGTACTCGTCCTTACAGGTCTGATAGCCTTATGGTATCCCAAAGGCATTATATTGCCTGAACCTCATAAATCACACGTTTTAGCATATATCTTCTTCGCTACAGAATCATTTGGCATAGGCCTTTTTTATATAAGTGGGTGTTATTCCCTACTCTATCTTTTAAACAATAACAATGAAAATAATTATTTTTATTTTGCCAAACTTTGCATTATTTATGGATTTATTATGTATAGTATCGCACAATTTGCTGGTGCAACATGGTGTTATTATGGATGGGGAACTCTTTTTAAATGGAGTCCACGGCATTTGCAAAGTGCTTTTATTTGGACAATGTATATAAATTTCATTCACCTTAAATATATACCATATTTCAACAATAAGAGAAAATTACTATATGCATTACTATGTTCATTAATAACATTTATTTTTTATCTGTGCTCATATATGCATGAATACACAATACAACGAATAGGTGGCTAACACCATGAACAAAATGTGGAATATATTATGTAGTCTGCATACCACATTCTGGCTACTTGCAATGCTTTCATTTTTTTTATTGTGTGGTTTTATTTATGCAAACACATACTTTAAATTCTATGTCACGCTTGATAATAGTCCCATTCTGCAATGGTTACAAAATGCCATAATAGTTGATTTTTATAGAACATGGTGGATTTTAGGATTATGTATTATTATACCATGTATTATATGCAATATGTTTTTTTGTACCATTGAAAAATTAATATTAATTATAAAAAATAACAATACACTTTCAAACAAGCAATTAGTGGGAAAATATATCATAGCTATAGTCCATCTAATGAGTATTGTTATATTAATTTCACATTTTATCTCATTACAATTCAGTACTATATGTACATTTACTATAAACAAAGAAAAATGTATTCAGTTCTATTCCGAAAAAATGTGTTTAAAAACCATACAAATTCAATATTATCCCATAAATTCAACATGGAAAAATACTATTAAGGATATTTCCATAACACTGTTACCTAGTAGTGATAGTAAAAAAGAAATAGTATTTTCGGCCCTCAATCCTGCATTATATAAAGGTCATTTGTTTTTTTTAATTCCAAATAAAAAAAATAACCAACTTATTGTTGATACTTCTAATAGCGGAATGAATTCTGCAATAACATCCCGGTATAGTATTCTTATAAAAAAAGATTATGGCTATACACTATGGATATATTCATTCTTATTCATTATCGTCTTTATGCTCATTTTCTATTTTTTCAATTTCAACAAACACAATTATAAATAATTCATCACTTCTACTTAATTTTGCTTGATTTTCATTTAATATGCTCTACTATCATGTTTTTAGAACAATATATTATTTACACATTTAAATTGATAAAGCTTTTTCACAGATATAGACAGTATCTATCTGGTGGATTTATAGTATCTTTATTTGCTAATAATTTTTTTTTACATTTTATAGGAGCACATCTATGCCTAAAGAAATGATGAATACAAAGGAGGTAGCCGAGTATTTAGACATTCATGAAAAACAGGTATACCTTTTGATAAAGGAAAACAAAATTCCATGTACAAAAATTACTGGCAAATGGCTTTTTCCCAAGCAACTTATAGATGAATGGATTGTGCGCCATTCTACGGAACAAATAAAACTTATTGTAAATAAAGTCAAACAAACAGGTGAAAGCATACTAGCTGCAGGCAGCAATGATCCGGTATTAGATATTTTTCTTAATCAAATAAAGCAGAATCACCCAATGTCGTATATCTTTAGCACTTCTACAGGAAGTTACACTGGGTTAACTTTATTGAATAATGGCCTTGTAGATATTGCGTGGTCACATCTCTATGATGCTGAAACTGAAAGCTATAACATTCCATTTGTAAGAAAATTATGTACCAATAGAGAACTAGTGGTTATGCACATGTTTGATAGAGAAATAGGTCTTATCATTAATCATAGTTTAAAACATATCATTAAAGATTTTAGTTCAATTACTCAACCTGAAGTAGTGTTTATAAATCGTCAAGAAGGTTCAGGTATACGTCAATTGATTGATCTATATATGACTAGATATGCCATCAACCCGAAGCACATTAAAGGATATACAAATGTGAAATATTCTCATATTGAAATAGGGTTGGCAATACAATCAGGCGAAGCTAACTGTGGAGTAGCCTCTGTTGCTATTGCAAATTTCTTTAAATTACCTTTTATCCCTTTAACTGTTGAAAGCTTTGATATGATAATATCTAAAGATATTTTTTTCAATCAAACAATTCAGTCGCTTATAAAACTGCTACACAATCAGTCATTTATTAACAAAATAAAATCAATTGGTAATTACAATTTTTTTAATTCTGGCGAGATTATTTACGTAACAGCGTGAAAAGAATCATATCACCATTAATAATAACAATTTTATTGTTACTCTATAAAAAAACTATTCCATACTTTAGCATTACCAGCTAGCTTTTACGCCTGAATAGATATAATACTCACTAAATTTTTCATCAGTATTCCAGGCACATCCAATGGTAAATAGTATTGTATTATAATAAACATCTGCACCAGCGCCATAGCTTGATGCTGTATCCCATCTAAAATATTCTGATTTATAGATACCCGATGAACCAAAAATTTCAAAGTACACAAATTCATAGAACACTTCATACATTAATGCAAGTTTAGCTATATGCCGTGACTGCGTTGCAGTATATCGCTTAGAATACCCTAACAGGTAACTATCGAACACATATTCTGCATATATCCTGTTATGTGAATTTGTATAAAAGCTATAACCAGAAGGTATCACATACAGGCGGGATGTAACCTGTAATGGTATATATAGTGAAGCACGTGACATGAGCACATATTCATCCTGTGATAGACCTGCAAACAGTGTTGCATTCAAAGCTTTATTTTTTTTTGCAATGGAATGGCCATTTGCACGAACACTGAGTTGTAGACCTGCATCTTTGTACGTATCATGAAGTGGCATTGATTGTTGCTCTGACACCCCATAGTATGTTGCAACCCCATAAAGAAATGCTGAAATATCAAAAACACCAGTGTTTCGCAATATCCCTATACCAGC
This sequence comes from Spirochaetota bacterium, assembly GCA_040756435.1. Classification (NCBI taxonomy): domain Bacteria; kingdom Pseudomonadati; phylum Spirochaetota; species Spirochaetota bacterium. The sequence goes on from JBFLZD010000008.1 coordinate 77,425, forward strand.
ATACGGTTTGGCGATAGTTACTGTATAATCAGCACCATAGCGCTCCCATATTGCATATTCCTGCGATGCAAGCAAGCCCACATGCCATGCAATCGTTGCTGAATAGCTCATGTATTCAAGCACACCTTTTTTTAACGCAACTCTTTCTTCATTGACACCTACCTGCCCCTGACCAATTAAAACGGCTCTGTAAAGTGGCAGTGATAGCGTCATTGAAGGAGTTATTCCATAGATAGGAAGTGTGTTAACTTCAAATGCAAAGACCAGCCTCTTAGCTCTGACACCTACAATCAGACTAACATCATCTCCTCCCTTAAAATTAGTCACATTTACCTGTATTGAATCCAGTATATATTTTTCTTTTAGCTGCACTAACAATGCATGAACTGTTTTCCTGTTATATACTGCCCCCAGTAGTTTCTGTAAATCCTGCACGATAGCTTCTTTAACATCTGAATCGGCTGTAACCTGTATATCTGCAATGTGTGACTCAACCACATACAGATAGCAACTATCGCCCTCTAAGTGATAACGGTTTACATAGCTTGTGGTGTATCCTGCATCATGAAGTTTGTTGGTTAAAGCTATTGATAATGCTTTTGCCTGCTGTTCTGATATAACTATTTGATTTTCAATTTCAGAAATGTCCAAGGGGATAGTTAAGCCAGTAACAATAACCTTTGCCATACACATGGTGGAATAAAAAATAAACAAAAGCAGAAAAGAAAATTTTTTCACAGTATCCTCACATGTGTTTTACAGTAACACCTTTGGGTAATTGCAGGGTAAAAATATCAGGCGGCACTTTTACATTAAGGTGCACATTATAATAGCGGGTTACGTTGCGCGTGGTGCCGGTGTGAGTTCGTGCAATAACTTCCACTGTAGTGGGGAACCATATATTATGTATATAGTTATAATCTTCATACTGTTCACGCATAATCTCAACATTGTTTGCAGTACTGATAATTTTTTTTACAGGGTAGCCTTTTTGCGCATCAACTATCAACTCAATTATAGTTTTCGTTATACTATCCTCAAGAATATACCGATATGCCCTTTTAAAAAAACCGTAGTATGTCTTTTCTTTACTTTTAATAACGATTCTATCCTTGAAAGCAATAAATTGAGCAAAAGGATGAGTAACAGGAGCACTTACATTCTGCATTACCCATAACTCTTTTGATTGGGGATAGTACCACTCTAGATTTCCTTCTTTTACAATTACAATTTGGGGGAAAGGTTTGCTGTAATCTATACGCATATTCTGTTTATGTGCTCTGTATCTGCCTTCATAACGAATGGTTGGTTTTCCTGTTTCAGCTATGACCTGTACAATGGTGGCATCAATGCTTTCCACAGCAAAATTGTGTATTATGCAATCAATAGTATCTGCAGAGGATTGAATTGAAAATAACAGGCATATGATATAAATTGTGCGTTTCATAGGCTTAACTCTATTAATTTTATGGTTGCATAATTTGATTGCTCTGACACTGTAGAGTATACTATCACACTTGTCAAGGTAAACCTATGCGATTGATAATAAGTATTATAATGCTTGCAACGTGCTTTACATATTCTTATGCTCAGATTAATTCAATAGCCCAGCCATTGCAGTATCCAGCAGGTGTAGTGTCAAACACACAGCCTTACATTATATGGTGCGATATATATAATACCAGCAATAAGCCTTTTGTGGTTATGGTAACCATCACCAACTCACAGGGTCAGAGCAATGAATATACCCTGTATCCAGAAATAATTGACGGGATCTATTGCATTGTACAGCTTCCAATTGCTCTGACCCCTGATTCATACACTTATACAGTAAAACTTTTACATAACAACAAACCTGAATCTAAGCGCTATTATCATCATAAAACGTATCCAGTGAAAGGCACCTTTATTGTGGATACTACACTGCAGAATCCAGTAGATTCTTTAGATAAAACCAACATTATTTACTATTTAAGTCAGAGTCGGCAGAATAAACTGCACAATGGCTATAATGCCCTATTCTTTTCATCAAGCGGAACTATTTCTCTTGGTACAGGTGTAGCAGTGTATTATCTAACTAATTTTGGTATTGTTACCACTATTATTTCAGCAGTAGCCATAACTTCAGGTGTTATTGGCATTACAGCAGGCGTTTATTATTGCATAAAATATTATACTATAAAAAGTGAAATTAATTCTACAATACATAGAAATGACAAAATTACACCATAGCATATCACAGCCACAACTCACCGTTGTAGTATGCAAGGAAACAGGCAATACACTCTTCCAGTGTATCTCCCAACTCTAAAAAATACTGATGCAGGGTAATCTTTATACTGGGGCGATAGTTACTGTCAAAATAAGCCTTTGACCCACCAAAGTAGCTTTCAAAAGGGCTTTTCACCTTGCCTGCACGCACCGGATTGTTGGCAAAATACCATAGTAAGTTGAGTAAATATATTCGAGGATTGTCCGCAAATTCCACAATGCTATCCTTGAAACGCTCATTCCATACAGGGCCCGTGCGCTGCATCATCGTATTAAACCGTTGTGCAAACCTCGACTTAATATACTGCACTATACGGGATATCGTAGCACCACCTTCCACAGTTCTTATAAGCAAATGAATATGATTATCCATAATCTGATAATTGATAAGTTCAAAAGGATATTTTGCCTGTGCCAGCATGATGCAGTATTCAAATAGTGCTTTGATAG